>JAFGVJ010000138.1 GCA_016938055.1 Prolixibacteraceae bacterium | reverse complement strand
GCCAAAGAGGTATTGTCCGATATTGTTGTGTAGTTTTACTTCTTTTTGATAATCGAAATGCATGGAGCGCAAAAGGTTGTCGTTTTGATTCACAGCCTTCCAGGCGCTGGAATAAATGTAGGGAAGCAGTTGGTAGCGCAGGGTAATGGCTTTTTTGATGGCCTGAAATTCAGGACTTTCGACATTACCTGCCTTCCAGATTTCGAATCCGGTGGGAGCACCCTGGAATACCGGGGTGAATGCTGCAAACTGTGTCCAGCGAACCATCAGTTCGTTGAGTGGATTGGCTGAACAGGCCTGATTGGCTTGAAATCCACCCAGTGTTGTGCTCCAGTAGGCTTGCCCGGTGATGGATGATTGAATGCCGGCATACACCTGGCATTTCAGCGATTCCCAGCACTGGCTCACTTCGCCAGCCACTGAAAAAGTACCGTATTTTTGGATACCCGGGATGTTGGTATGGGTGGGAATTACCGCTCGTTGGGTTTCCAGCAGGGCCTTTTCGTATTCGGGTTTCAGTTGGGTAAAGGCATGGATGTTCTGCATGCGTCCCTTAACCCTTGTATCGGTCAGTTTCTTCTCTTCGAGGTACAGCCGATGATCGGCATATTGTTTTTCCACGGGAATACCCAGGGCCCGGTATTGTTGGATGGCAGTTTGTAGCTCATCCCCGGTATTGTATGCCAGCGGGTTCAGGTGAAAACCAAAAGCCCAGCGAGGAAACAAGGGTGGCTGTCCGGTAATGGCCCTGATTTCAGCAATGATTTCGGACCACGAGGGTCCGTTGATCACGAAATAATCAATGTCGTCGGCAATCTGCGAAGTGAGGGTCATGCCTGAGGGGACATCTTCGAAACGGGTTTCTGAAAAATTATTCCAGATCAGCGCAAAGCCTTTTTCCGAGATCATTACCGGGGTAGCTACTGCTGTGCGGTCCTGTTTAACATCGAAAGCCTGATCGCGCAAGTTGTAGCGGTTCTGTCGGTCTTCCTGGCCAAAACCATACACCTGTTCGTTCATGTTCAGGTAGAATTTCTGATTGATCAGCCAGGCCTTATCTTCTATTACCGAAGGTTCAAAGGTCCGGTTCGATTCTACCAGCAGTCGGCTGCCCATAGCGTTCAGGATGCGGACAATGCCGTCCTCCGCCACATTGATCTGCATGTCAGCAGTAGTGATTTCAATGTTGGCCTGGGCATAGGCAGCTTTGAATTTTACTGGTGCCAGGTTCCTTTCACCGTAGGGCAGCGGGAGCTCCGACAATTGATCATTCATGGTGGTCCTGATCCTGACTGTATGTGATGACCAGATCTCCACCACCAACAATTTTGATTTAACAGTGGGGCCATCTAATTCGATGATCACATTGTTGCCATCTACGCGGTAGGCAGCTCTCCCGAATACACATGTTGCCGTCAGCAACATCAATACCAAAACAACAATTGATTTCATGGCCAGTTTATTTAGAAGTCACTCATTTGCTTAACAAACATCAAAATAAAAGAATTTTCGAATAATAAAAAAGCTTGTTCAACATATAATCTATGCGATAAAAAAAGATCAGCCTTTGATGGGGCTGATCTCAAATAGGATCCATTTCACCAGACTGTATTCACAGTATTGAAATCGTGTTCATTCGGAGCAAAGCTTGCCAATCTCCCTATCTTATTCTCCTCTTAGGATCATGTATTCCCAGGGTCCAAGCTCAAATTCCTGATTTTGGACGTAGCTAAACGATGTTCCGTTCAATAAGTTGGTATAGTTGCCGTCGAGCATCTTGCAAGTAACGGCATTGCTCAGCTTTTCGGATGAAAGATTGAAAATGGCTGCAATCTTGTTGCCTTCTTTTTCACGGGTAAAGGCCATCAGCTGGTTTTCTTCAGACATGTGCAGAAAGTGGATGGGGGCACCTGCATTACCATTCCAAAGCGCCTGGTTTTGTTGCTTGATATCGACCAGCTTTTCATAGAAAGCCTGCATTTCGATATAAGTCCAGTCAATTTCATCCTTTTCGAAAAATTCGAGCCGTTTGTTTAACCCGGCTTCCTGCCCGCTGTATATGAGCGGCATACCTGGTAAAACAAAGGTCAGAGCAGCCATGGTCAGTGCTCCGTTGCCCATGCGTTCGTATTCGGTTCCCTGCCAGCTGTTTTCGTCGTGGTTGCTGGTAAACTGCATGGTGTAACTGCCTTTGGGGAAGGTGGTGTCGGCTGCTGCAAAGTAGTTTTTGATGGCACTGATATCGGCCTTTCCCTGTGCTATTTCGTTTAGTTTATGGTGAAGGCTCCAACTGTAGTTGCAGTTGAAAGCTTTGATCAATAAATCTTTGTTGTCCTCGTCTTCGGCCAGCATCCACACGGGTTTCAGTTCATCTAGTGCAGCACGGGCATCGTTCCAGAAATCGGTGGGAACGCCCCAGGCCACGTCGCAGCGATAGCCATCAATATCGGTTTCTATCACCCAGAATTTCAGGGCATCGATCATGGCTGCCCGCATTTCGGGTACGTCGAAGTTCAGGTCGGCAATGTCGCTCCAGTCGGCATTGGGCGGGATGATGTTGCCCAGTGAGTCTTTGGTAAACCATTCGGGGTGTTCAAAAATCCAGGGATTGTCCCAGCCGGTATGGTTGGCCACCCAGTCGAGGATGACTTTGAACCCCATCTCGTGGGCCTGATCGACCAGGGCTTTGAATTCGTCCATGGTGCCAAATTCGGGATTGATCCCCTTGTAATCGGCTACGGCATAGTAGGAGCCCAGAGTTCCTTTCCGGTTCACTTCCGAAATGGGATGCACAGGCATCAGCCACAGGATTTCAACGCCCAGTTCTTTCAGCCGGGGCAGGTGCTCTGCAAAGGCCGCAAAGGTCCCTTCTGGGGTGTATTGCCGTATGTTTACTTCATAAATGGTGGCATCTTCCGACCAGTCGGGGTAAATGGCCGTTGAAACCGGAACGCCCGTTTCACTGCTTTGTTTTGCTTGCTGTTTACAGGCCCCCAGCAACATGAACGCTACGAGCAGGACCACTAACAAATTAATTTTCTTCATTTTCTCTCTATTGTGTTAATTGATTTTATTGCGATACGGGAACTAGTCCAGTTCCAAAATTACACCAGTTTTACCTTCCAGTTCAATGATTTTTTGGATGTCGAACTGTTTACCGCTCAGTACATCAGTTCCCTTTTTGAAAGCTTTCAACACCTCGCTGAAACGGTTTGGATCGATGCTTTGTTTTTCAGGATGATTGTTGAGGATCACCATCACCGTTTTGCTGTCGTTCATTCTGAAATAGGTGTACACATTGTTCTGTGGCACAAAATGGAGCAATCTGCCACTGTGGATCACCGGGTTGCTGTTGCGCCAGTGAATGAGTTGCTTCATGTGATTGAACACCTCGTTCTCGGTGTCGTTACGGCCCGGGGCAGTCAGGGCCGAACGGGTATGGTCGGGCCAGCCACCCGTCATTTCGCGGCGAATGTCGCCATCGCCAACACCCTTGTCGCCTCCCATCAATATTTCACTGCCGTAGTAAAGTTGCGGAATACCACGGGTGGTGAGCAGGAAGGTGAGTGCCAGTTTGTATTTGTCCACATCGTTGCCCACCTGGGTGCTGAAACGTTGCGTATCGTGGTTTTCCAAAAAGATTACCAGGTTATAGGGATCGGCATAGAGGTAATCCTGCGAGAGGGTTTTCCACAACTGTCCAACGCCACTGTCCCAGCCCTGATCGTTCTGGTTGAAAGCCACCGAAACGGCGTCGTGGAGGTAAAAGTCCATGACCGAAGGAAGGCCCGAATCGTAACCGTCATGGTTGAGGGCACCGCTTTGCCAGTAGGACACCTCGGCCGCACTGTGCTGCCAGCATTCGCCCACGATGTTCAGAAGCGGGAATTCAGCCAGGATGGCCCTGGTCCATTCAGCAGCCTTCCACGGATCGTTGTACGGGTAAGTATCCACCCTAATACCGTCGATGCCCGAATATTCCAGCCACCAGATGGCAAACTGTTTCAGGTAGGTAAGCATGAAAGGATTGTTCTGGTTCATGTCGGGCATTTCGCTTACAAACCAGCCGTTGAAATTCAGGTGGGCATCCAATTTTGAAACGTAGGGATCGGTAGTGGTGTTGATGCGGTAATTTGTTTGGGTGTATTGGGTGCCACCGTTGATCCAGTCACTAAAGGGCAGGTCCTGCATCCAGGGATGGGCGCTGCCACAGTGGTTGGGGATCATGTCCATGATCACCTTAATGCCTTTGCTGTGGCAAAGATCCACCATCTTTTTATATTCCTCATTGCTGCCAAAACGGGCATCGATCTGGTAAAAATCGGTGGTGGCATAATGGTGGTACGAGCCTTGTGGCTGGTTGTCCTCCAGCAGGGGTGTGGTCCACACGGCGGTTATTCCCAAATCTTTCAGGTAGTCAATGTTGTCGATGATTCCCTGTATGTCGCCTCCGCGCCTTCCGTACTGGTGCTCGCGGTCAATTTTGTCGGGCATCCGGTCTACATTGTCGTTGGACAGGTCACCATTGGCAAAACGGTCGGGGAACAAGAGGTACATCACATCGCTGTTGTCAAAACCATCTCTTTGTGAAGAACCCTCACTGCGTTCAGCCAGGGTGTATTTCCAGCTGCTGAGCACTTTTTTGCCTTTCTTAAAATGAATGTCGAAGGTTCCCGCATGTGCTGTCTCATCAATCTTCAGATCGATGAACAGATAGTTGGGACTTTGGGCTTTGGTCACCGAAAAGATGCTCACCCCGGGGTAAGAGATTTCGGGGTGTAATTCGGCAATGTTTTCGCCATACACCATCAGTTGAAGGTTGCGATTTTCAAATCCAGTCCACCACATGGGCGGATCGATACGCTGAATGTTGTTACTGAAGAGCGGCAGGCAAAGCACTATGCCGATCAATAAAATGATGATTCGTTTCATACTTTGATGTTTATTCCTGAATGGTTTGTACAGAGTGTCCCTGCAAGGTAAGCAATTTACCATGAACACTCAAGTGTATTTCAGGGTCCGAAAGATTGCTGATTTCAACCTTCCCGGGCAATACCCTGATCTTTAAATGAGCCTTCCGAAAATTGATTTTGAAAGCATAGCCCGACCAACCTTTGGGGAGTATGGGGTTTAAATGCAGTTGGTTGTTCAATACCCTCAACCCGCCAAGCCCGATGACAAAAGCCATCCAGGTGCCGCCCATGCTGGTGATATGCAAGCCATCGTCGGTGTCGTTGTTATAATTATCCAGGTCGAGGCGTGCCGTTCGCAGGTACATTTCGTAAGCTTTTTCGGGGCGCCCGATTTTGGCTGCAATAATGGTATGGATGCAAGGCGAAAGGGACGATTCGTGCACCGTAAGTGGTTCGTAAAAATCGAAATGCCGGGCAATGAAATCACTGTTGTACTGATCTTCGAACCAGAAAAGGCTTTGCAGCACATCGGCCTGTTTGATGTAAGGTGAACGCAGGATCCGGTCCCATGACCAATGTTGACTGATGGGGCGCTGTGCCGGATCAATCTCGCGGGCAGGGATCAGTTCCTTGTCGAGAAAACCATCCTGCTGCAGGTAGATTTGCCGGGATTCATCCCACGGAAAATACATGTGATCGATGATATGTTTCCAGCGTTTCGTTTCAGCGCTTTCATCAAAAGCATGGCGTTTACAGGCCTCTTGATAGATGTTCGGGTGGTTTTCTTTCAGATAAGCAATGGTTTCGAGGGTATAACGGAGCGTCCAAACGGCCATGTTGTTGGTGTGCCAGTTGTTGTTCACGTTGTTTTCGTACTCGTTGGGCCCGGTAACCCCCAGCATAACGTATTGCTGTTTGAGTTCCGACCAATTTACCCGCTGGCTCCAGAAACGCGAAATGGCCAGCAATACTTCGAATCCGCGGGGAGCCAGGTAGTGCTGGTCGCCGGTATACCGGATGTAATTGTAAATGGCATAGGCAATGGCGCCGTTCCGGTGTACCTCTTCAAAGGTGATTTCCCATTCGTTGTGGCATTCTTCACCGTTGATGGTCACCATGGGGTAGAGAGCCGCTCCGTTTTTGAAACCCAGCTTCGAGGCATTTTCGATGGCCTGATCGAGGTGTTTGTAACGGTAAATCAGCAGGTTTTGAGCAACCTCCTGCGGGGCAGTGGCCATGAAAAACGGCAGGCAATATGCTTCGGTATCCCAATAGGTTGTGCCGCCGTATTTCTCACCGGTGAACCCTTTGGGCCCGATGTTCAGCCGTTCATCCTCACCCGTATAAGTTTGGTTCAGTTGAAAAATGTTGAAGCGGATGCCTTGTTGGGCAGCTACATCGCTTTCGATTTGGATGTCGCTGGTTTCCCATTTTTCGGCCCAGGCTGCTACATGATCTTTGAGTAAGTGGTCGAATCCAACTTCAAAAGCATTGTTCAACAACTCTTTCGATTCAAAGGCCAGCTTCGATTTGGTATAGTATTCCGAAGAAGTGTTCACCCCATATTTAAAGAGGGTGATTTCCTGGTTTTGCTTTGAAGCAATGGTAAACGACGATTCGATGTATTTCTCCCGCGACTCGTTTTCAATCCGAACCGCATGATCTTTTCCGTCGAGCTGAACGTGGTATTTCATTCCGGAACAAACCAGGAAACGGGTTTTTTTGGTGTGTGCCGTGAGGTAGCCTTCGTTGCCAATGTTTTCGAGGTATTCGCCCACCCAGAATTTTTCATCGTAGTTGGAATCCTCGTTCATCACATCGAAATCGACAAAAGGTGTGAGGGTGATTTTCCCTTCGAAGTTCAGGGGCTGAACCGTAAACCTGATGGCGCCAATTTCGGGATTGACGATGCTGAGGAAACGAAGAGAAGTCACCTTTACTTTCTTCCCGTTCTTGAACGATGCGGTAAAGGTTCGGTACAGGGTACCTTCTTTCATGTTCAGCTCGCGCCTGAAATGTTGAATGAGCATTTGATCAAGGTCCAGTTCTTCACCATCGACCTTTACCCCGATGCCCATCCAGTTGGCAGCGTTGAGGACTTTGGCAAAATATTCGGGATAACCGTTTTTCCACCACCCAACACGCGTTTTATCGGGATAATACACGCCAGCCACATAGTTGCCCTGCAGGCTTGGTCCCGAGTATTTTTCCTCAAAATTTCCACGGCCGCCCATGCGGCCATTCCCCAGGCTGAAAATACTTTCAGAAATCCGGTTGTTTTCGGGATGGAAACCATCCTCTATAATTTTCCACTCATCGTGTAACAAATAGTTCTTCATTTTCTCTGTTTCATCATCGGGCCTTTGCCCGGTTGTTTAACAATTGCTGGAGATCACTTAGCCCGAAATGCTGAAATCCTGGGATTACCCAGCGGGCATTGCTCAGGTTTTGGGGTTGACCAATACCAATACAGGGCATGCCTCCGTTGTGAGCTGCTTCGACACCTGCAGCCGCATCTTCAAACACCACGCAGTTTACAGGTGCTATGTTGAGGGCTTCTGCCCCTTTGAGGAAGACCTCGGGATCGGGCTTGGCCTTGCTCACCAGGTTTCCGTCAATAAGTGCATCGAACAGGGGTGTCAGATGGAGTCTTTCAAGGATCAGTGGTGCATTTTTGCTGGCCGATCCAATGGCTGTTTTGATGCCGGCTGCTCTCAGTTCGCTCAGGAATTCAAGTACACCCGGTAAAATTTCATCGGGGGTCATTTTTTCGATGTATGACACGTAACGATCATTCTTTTGGGAAGCCAGTTCCAGTTTTTGGTCTTCGGGCAGGCTTATGTTGCCTATTTCGAGCAAAATATCGAGCGAGGTGAGGCGGCTTACCCCCTTCAGCCTTTCGTTGTCGGTTTCGCTAAAGTCGAAACCCAGGCTGTTGGCCAGTTCCTTCCAGGCGATGTAATGGTATTTTGCCGTATCGACAATGACCCCGTCGAGGTCAAAAATTGCAGCTTGTAAAGTCATGTTTCAAATAAGGGTTCAAAGGTTTTCGGGCACAGCATTGT
Organism: Prolixibacteraceae bacterium; assembly: GCA_016938055.1. Lineage (GTDB taxonomy): Bacteria > Bacteroidota > Bacteroidia > Bacteroidales > Prolixibacteraceae > Roseimarinus. Next base: position 19,563 of record JAFGVJ010000138.1, on the reverse strand, counting down.
CTTTCACGAACAAAACCGTAAACGCGGCAATGGCCATGGATGCTCCCCCGAAAATGAGGGCGTAAATGGATTCCCCGTTAAACAGGTCTTTCACCAAAAAACCCAGGATGGTTGCCGCCAGAATTTGCGGGATCACAATAAAGAAATTGAAGATACCCATGTAAACCCCCATCTTGTGCGACGGGAGTGAACCGGTAAGAATGGCGTAAGGCATGGACAAGATAGAGGCCCAGGCAACGCCGATGCCTATCATCGGGATCCACAGCAGGTCAATGTCTTTGAACAGATAGATAGAAGCCAATCCGGTAGCGCCCATCAGCAAACAAAGTGCATGGGTCGCTTTGCGGCTGGTATATTTTGCCAATACCGGCAAGAGGAAAGCAACCAGTGCAGCCACCCCGCTGTATATGCCGAAGAGTACACCTACCCAGTCGGCACCTTCGTTGTAAATGGCCGATTGGGTATCGGTGGTCCCCAGTATATGACTGGTGACCCCGGCAGTGGTATAAATCCACATGGCAAAAAGTCCTACCCAGGTAAAAAACTGGACAATGGCCAGTTGCAGCATGGTTTTAGGCATGCGTAACAAATCGGTAAAAACCTCCACCAGCACATTTTTTGTATTTCCATTGTTCCTCAAGCCCACCGAAAAGTACATGAGCAAACCAAACAAGGTGAGGATGCTTCCCATGATGTACAATTCCTTTTCCAGCTCCAGAAAATAAGTCAGCAGCAAAATGGCCGCCCCAATAAGTCCGAACAGGGTGCCCACCGAAAAGAACTGACGGCTGTTCACCGGCTTTTCAGCATAAGGGAGCTGCCCGTTGCTTTCCTTTTTGGCAGTATCGAAAGCTTTCAATTCATCGGGCGAATATTCTTTGGTGGTAAGGATGGTCACCAGCACAGCCGAGAAAAACACAAAGCCCCCAATGTAAAAGGCCCATTTCACCGAGGGAGGAATTTCGCCGGCTACTTCGGCCGTATTGGGAATTCCAAACCAGTTGGTGAGCATGTAGGGCAGGGCTGAAGCCACCACGGCGCCAATCCCAATGAAAAAACTCTGCATGGAAAAGCCCAGGGTTCGCTGATCGTGGGGCAGCATATCGCCCACGAAGGCACGGAAAGGCTCCATCGAGATGTTGATGGAAGCATCCATGATCCAGAGCATACCGGCTGCTATCCACAGACTTGGCGAATTGGGCATGACAAACAATGCCAGTGAAGCCATGATAGCCCCGGCCAGGAAATAGGGACGACGGCGTCCGAGGCGGGTCCAGGTGTTGTCACTGTAATGCCCGATGATGGGCTGTACGATCAAACCCGTGATGGGTGCAGCGATCCATAGAATGGCTAAATTGTCAATTTCGGCTCCAAGGGTTTGGAAAATCCGGCTGACATTGGCATTCTGAAGGGCAAAACCGAATTGAATTCCGAGGAATCCAAAGCTCATGTTCCAGATTTGCCAAAAACTGAGTCTGGGCTTTTTGCTCATTGTAGTAAATTATTTGTATAAATAATAGCGCATGGAAGATATCCCACGAGCCTTTTAACTGTGATTCATTCAGTTACATTCGAAAAGATGGCCTATGGGGCCAAAAGAAGCTTGATTACGATTCAAAAATAGGGATTGATTTGCTAAAAAGCAATTTTTTAATGAGCCGAAACCTCAATAATCACGGGTGTTTCAGCATATTTTACCCTGAAAGCTTCATTGCAAACGTTTGCGACCATCTGGCTTTTTTTTCAAAAAAAATTAGCGGACAGACTCCCTTACAATCAGCCTGGTGTCAATCAGGTATTTTTGCGGATCAAAGTTGGCAGTTCCATTTTTGATCCTGTCCAGCAAAATTTCAGCAGCCCTTTTACCCATGGCATAGCCATTTTGGTCGATGGTTGTGAGTGAAGGATCCGTTAGCTGGGCATTCTGGCCATCGCCAAAGCCGACCACACCCACATCGTTAGGGATGCTGAGTTTGTGCTTCTTCAGGGCTTTCATGGCACCCAGCGCAGTGAGGTCATTCACGGCAAAGATGCCATCAGGGATGTTGCCGCTTTGGATCAGTTTTTCAACGGCATCGATGGCTTTTTCGAACTGATCGGCCATGATCACCTGCGATTCATCGAAGGGCAAACCATGTTTTTCAAGGGCGTCGCGGAAGCCTTTTTGACGATAATAACCAATAGATAAGTGTTGAGGAGCAGCCAGGTGCACCAGCTTTTGGTGCCCGCGTTCAATCAAATAACTCACAATTCTGTGAGCCGCGGTGTAGTCGTCAATAATCACCTGGTCGCAAAGGATTTCTTCTGAAGCACGGTCGAAACAAACCACCGGGATGTTGTTATCCTGAAAAAAACGAAGGTGACCAAAATCAGTTGTTTCCTTGGCCAACGATACCAATAGTCCATCTACGCGATTGGAATAAAGCATGTGGGCGTTGGATTTCTCGCGGCTATACAACTCGTTGCTTTGGCAAATAATGACGTTGTAACCAGCTTCGTAGGCAATGTCCTCAATACCGCTGATAACGGTAGAAAAGAAATAATGAACCGTTTCGGGAATGATCACTCCAATGGAAAAACTTTTAGAGTGCTTGAGGCTCAGGGCTATGGCATTGGGCTGGTAATTAAGGTTTTTGGCCAGTTCGTTCACCGCCTTTTTAGTTTCCACGCTGATGTCGGGGTGATCTTTCAATGCACGGGAAACCGTTGAGGCAGAAATACCCAGCTCTCTGGCAATATCTTTAATGGTTACCTGATTACTTCTCATGTTGGTTCAATAATGGAAACATAAAGGTATAAAATTATGGTTTACCACTTCTACTTTTTTTAGGCAGGGTGTATTGAGTGAGGTTTGTTAAAAGTTTCGCTGCTGCATGCAAGGCAACAGTAAGTTTTTCAAGATAAAAACGAATCAAAAAGTTAGGGGTAAAGGACTGCTTTTGAAAATATGTTGAAAAGCATGTTTACCGCAAACGATTGCGATTTCGATTGCATGCTTTTTTTGATGATTAGCTGATGAAAATGTATGGACTGGAAGCCGATAAAAGCTTAATATTGTCTCCGATTCATCATGTTAGATTCAGATTCAGGAAGTTGATTACCATTTAATTTTGAAACTTAACAGTAAAAACGTATGAAACTTGATTTATTAAGCATTCGTAATGTTTTGGTTTTGTTCCTGAGCATGACCCTCCAGTGGTCTTTTGCTCAAACCAATGAAATTACGGGAAAAGTAACCGATCAGCTATCGGGGGAACCATTGCCCGGTGTCACCATCATTGTGGAAGGAACCACCATGGGTACCACCACCGATTTTGACGGGAACTATCAGCTCAAAGTTGAAAACGGACAAACACTTTCGTTTACTTATATCGGTTATGTAAAACAAACGACATTGATTCAAAACCAGCGCGTTGTGAACATACAGCTGGCTGCCAGCACTGAGGATCTCGGCGAAGTGGTGATCATTGGTTATGGTACCGTTAAAAAAACAGATGCCACTGGTTCAATTGCCGCCATTAACTCCGACGATTTTAACAAGGGGGCCATTACCTCACCCCAGGAACTGATTGTGGGTAAATCGGCTGGTGTAGTGGTGACTACACAGGGAGGACAAGCCGGAGCCGGTGCCACCATCCGCATTCGCGGGGGTTCATCGCTGGAAGCCTCCAACGATCCTTTGATTGTGATTGACGGATTCCCGGTAAGCAATACCGGTATCAGCGGTCTGGCCAATGCCTTGAGTACCATTAACCCCAACGACATTGAGAGCATGACCGTGCTGAAAGATGCATCGGCCACCGCTATTTTTGGTTCACGTGCATCGAACGGGGTGATCCTGATCAATACGAAAAAAGGAAAAGCCGGTAAACCCTTCAGCATTTCGTACAACGGCAATACCTCGGTGAGCAACCAGGTGAAGTTTCCGGAAGTTTTGAGTGGTGATGAATTCCGCACTTTGATGCAGGAAAGGGTCGATGCAGGGATCATTACTGCCGCGGCACTCAATCGCCTTGGTGAAGAAAATACCGACTGGCAAAAACAAATTTACCGCACAGCCATTTCGATGGACCATAACCTGAGTCTTACCGGCTCGTTGAAAAACGTTCCCTACCGGGCCTCGCTGGGTTATACCAACCAAAATGGTACCCTGAAAAAGAACAACATGCAGCGCACCACGCTCGACCTGAGTGCTGCGCCATCGTTGCTCGACAACCATTTGAAAGTAAACCTGAACGTTAAAGGGGTGGACATCCGTCAGGATTTCTCCGATCAGGGAGCCATTGGTTCGGCCGTGGTTTTCGATCCTACACAACCTGTGATGAATGGGAATACCCGTTACGGAGGTTATACCACCTGGACAGCCATTGCTGATTCCATCAACGGGGCACCCAATACCATTGCTACCAACAACCCGGTAGCTTTACTCGAATTCTCCGACAACAAGTCACATGTGAACCGTTTCATTGGCAACATGCAGCTCGATTATAAATTTCATTTTCTGCCTGAACTCAGGGCCAACCTGAACATGGGTTACGATGGGTCGTCCAGTGAAGGTCACAACTATGTTGATCCGAGAGCTCCCTGGGGGCTTCGCAGCCTGGAAACGAACATCAACGATTATGAACAACAATTGACCAACCAGTTGTTCGATTTTTACCTGAATTATAACAAAGATTTACCATCACTGGTCAGTGTTCTGGATGTAACAGCCGGGTACTCATGGCAACATTTTTATACCGAAAATACCAGCAACACCCGCCCGCGGGAAATGACCGACGGCGTTTATGTCAATGCCAAAACCACCATTGACAAACGTGAATATTATCTGGCTTCATTTTTCGGTCGGGTAAATTATTCGTTGAATGATAGGTATTTAATGACTGTAACTTTAAGGAACGACGGATCATCACGTTTTTCTCAGCAGGAGCGTTGGGGTTTATTCCCTTCGGCTGCTCTGGCCTGGAAAGTGAAGGAAGAAAGTTTCCTGAAGCATGTGAAGCAGGTTTCTGAGCTGAAACTGCGCTTGGGTTGGGGGGTTACCGGACAGCAGGATATATCGTCCAACTGGTATCCTTATATTCCCACCTACGTGCTGAGTTCAACCGGTGCTTACACACAGTTTGGCGACAATTTTATTCCCACCCTGCGACCCGATCCCTACGATGCACTGATCAAGTGGGAAGAAACCACTACCCTGAACCTGGGACTCGATTTTGGTTTCTTTGAAGAGAAACTGGTGGGTTCCTTTGAGGTGTACCAAAGGGTAACCAATGATTTGCTGCTGAATAACATTCCTATTCCAGTGGGCAGTAACTTTTCCAATGCCCTGACCACCAACGTGGGTTCACTGCAGAACCAAGGGGTAGAGGCTACCCTGACCTATCGTCCGGTGAGCACCAAAGATTTGCACATTGAGTTTGGCGGTACTTTTACTTACAACGAAAACGAGATTACCAAACTGTCGAAAGTGAACGATCCGGGTGATGCCTTCATCCTTACCGGAGGTATTTCAGGTGGTGTAGGCAATACCGTACAAGTACATGCCATTGGTCATCCGGCCAGTTCTTTCCTGCTTAATCAGCAAGTGTATGACCGCGACTGGAAACCCATTGAAGGTTTGTATGTTGATTTGTCAGGTGCCGAGGGCAGTATTTCAACAGGTGATGTAGCCCGCCGTTACATAGCCGGAAGCCCTGCACCGAAATTCCTGGTTGGATTCAATACCAGCGTCGAGTACAAAAACTTCGATTTCTCGCTGAATGCCCGGGTAAGTGTTGGGAACTATGTTTACAACAACAATGCCTCGAGCAATGCCATTTACGACAATCTTTACAACCAGTCGGGTTTTGCCAGCAACCTGCTCCGCGACATTGAAAAAACCAAGTTCAAAACGGCCCAGTACTGGTCCGATATTTATCTGGAAGATGCTTCTTTCCTGAAGATCGACAACATGAGTTTTGGGTATAGTTTTTCCAAACTGATGAAAACCAAAATTTCGGGTCGTGTAGGATTGACCGTACAGAATGCTTTGATCTACACCAAATACTCAGGACTTGATCCCGAAGTGGATGGTGGTATTGATAACAATATATATCCACGGCCAAGAACCATCATGCTTGGTCTAAATTTGAATTTTTAATCTTGAAAAATCGATTGAATATGAAACGAAATAATGTCATATACCTTTTAGGCTTGCTGCTTGCAGTCGTCTTTTCGTCGTGTATCAACGATTTGAACGTGAGCCCGATTGATCCCGATGTCAGTACCTCCGACAAAGTATTTGTCGATGAGAATGCCTATAAACAGGCCCTTGGTAAAGTATACGCTTCGTATGCCATCAGCGGACAAGCCGGTGGAGCCGGTGATCCCGATATCAAAGGCATCGACGAAGGCTTCGGAAACTACTTCCGTCAGTTGTGGAATGCCCAGGTGCTTTCGACCGATGAGGCCCTGATTGCCTGGAACGATGCCACCATCAAGGATTTCCATTATCAGACCTGGTCAACTACCGATGTGTTCATCATGGCGCTTTACTCGCGTATTTTTTATACCATAGCCATCGCCAATGAATTTATCCGTACTTCGGGTGATAAGATCCCTGAAATCAGCGGCGACTACCAGCAAAACATGCAATACTATCAGGCCGAGGCCAGATACCTGAGGGCTTTCTCCTACTGGCATGCCATTGACATGTTCGGGAATGTTCCCTTCGTAACAGAAGAAGACCGTCCCGGGTCCTATTCCCCTCGCCGTATTGAACGTGCCGAGTTGTTCAACTACCTCGAGGCCGAACTGATTGAATTGGGTGATTTGTTGGCGGCGCCAAAGACCAATGAATATGGACGTGCCGACCAGGTGGCTGCCTGGATGCTGCTGGCCAAATTGTACCTGAATGCCGAAGTGTATACCGGACAGGATCGTTACACCGACGCCCTCACCTACATCAAAAAGGTCATTGCTTCGCCTTACACACTTGATCCCATTTATCAGCGCATGTTTGCTGCTGATAATAACCTGAGTCCCGAAATCATTTTCCCCATTACCTGCGACGGGCTGAATACCCAGTCGTACGGTGGGACAACTTACCTGTTGCATGCATCGGTAGGAGGCAACATGCCTTTGCCCGGCTTTGAATCGGCAGGATGGGGTGGTATTCGGACAGTGAAGGAGTTTGTGGGGCTTTTTGGTGCGGAAGAAAGCGATTTCACCACCGAAGATCCTACCTTCAGCAACATTGAGGACAAACGCGGTATGTTCTTCTTCGACCCTGCCACCTGGGTTTGGGACATTGCCAACGTGGAAACCTTTACCGAGGGTATAGGTGTTACCAAGTTTACCAACTGGAAATCGGACGGATCGAAAGCCGACAACTACCATACCGAGTTCACCAGCACCGATATCCCTGTGTTCCGTTTGGGCGATGCTTACCTGATGTATGCCGAATGCGTATTACGAGGTGCTACGGGTGGCGACAAAGTCACTGCTGTGAATTACGTGAACAGCCTGCGCGAAAGAGCTTTTGGCAATGCTTCACACAACATCAGCGAAGCACAGTTGACCCTCGATTTCATCCTCGATGAACGTGGCAGGGAATTGTACTGGGAAGGACACCGTCGTACCGATTTGATACGTTTTGGGAAATTCACCTCGGCCGATTATTTGTGGCAATGGAAAGGATTCTCGCAGGTAGGCCGTGAAACGGAAGCCTTCAGAAATCTTTATCCCATTCCGCAGAACGATTTGATTTCCAACGAAAATCTGATTCAAAACGATGGTTATTAATCTATTAAAAGTAAGTACTATGAAAAGAATAATCAATACAATCTCCCTGTTATTGCTTGTGGTGTTAGCTGCTTGCGAACTGGAACCCCAGGTGCAGATTGCTGAGAACCCGGTACCACCGGCCATCGTTCTTCCTACCGAAGGGACAGCCTATAACTTTAACTGGGACAATGACAGTGATACCCTCATGATCATCATATCACCGGTGGACTATGGTTTTCCGGTTGGGGTATCTTATACCGCTGAGTTTGTGGCTACCGGCGGTGATTTTGAACGCTCGCGCAAACTGGGCTTTTTTACCGGTGACACCTTGATGGTTCCCGTAAAGAAGTTCAATTCAGAAATAAAGAAATTGAAAGTAGAAGATGGTCAGGTTGTACCACTAGAGTTGCGCGTTTCGTGCTTTGTAAGTCCAACAGTCGAAGACCTTGTTTCACCGGTAGTGAACATCAGTTTTGTGCCTTATTCGAAACCCACGGTGGTCGATCCGGTCGATCCCATTGATCCTACCGGCCCGGTTTACGAGGTACTTTACATGATTGGTGCTGTAACCGGTGGCTGGGATACAGCCAAAGCCGTAGAAATGGGAACTACCGATGAAGACAACGTGCTGTGGACCAATGCTTATTTCGATACAGCTGCCGGAACCAATTTCCGTTTTTTCAAGCAAGCCGACTGGGGTGCATCTTTTGGTGGTTACGATGTTTTCGAAACCTATCCCACAGACTTGCTGGAACCTGCTTCAGCTGACAGCGATCCCAACTTCAACTTCATTGGAGAAGCCGGTTGGTATAAGATCACCGTGAATATCAACAGCAAAACCATCACCATGGAGGCCATCAGTGAACCCGGGTTATTCCTGACCGGCGATGCTACCCATGGATGGGACTGGGACGAGCCGGTTTCGACCATCACCTGGGTTGGACATGAAATTTATGAAGGAAGCATTGACTTTATCAAAGGAGGTGCCTTCCGCCTGTTCGCTCAGAAGGACTGGAGTCCCACCAGCTATGGGTGGGATTTCATCACCAATTACGATACCAACTTCATCGACATCATGGAAGGCCATGCCGACCCGAACTGGGAGTTTGTGGCCGAATCGGGGACTTATAAGGTTCGCGTTGAAATGCGGGCAAAAAGTATCGAAATCACACAATAACAGGTTCAATTGCGAATACCAGAGTATAATTCAGGGCCATTTTAAACTGCGGTTTAAAATGGCCCTTTTTGCTGGATGTTGAGACGATTTGAAGATAAGTTGAGGCCCACCCCAGCCCTCCCATGCGCCTCCGCTGAGCAGCTTCAGCACACGCGGAAGGGAGGGAGAAGGGACACTGACCAGAGAGAACATGTGACGATGTAACCGGGATCCTGAGGCTTAGGTACTTATCCTCTGAGGTACTCAGGCACTCACTTTGGTTCTCAATGGCTGAAGGCTGAGGTTTCCCGCTGCGAGGGACTGCTCCAAGATGCAGAAGGTTGAGGTTAAGGCTAAGGTTGAGTATGGCGCTACCAAACATGGGGGATTGCTTCGTTGCTGCGTAGCAATCCCTATGCATCGGGTAGCCCGTCAATGCCATTCGACGTGATTTGTGAAGCAATCCCCTCGAACCAGGTAACCCTTTATTGCCATCCGCCAAGCCGGGCGTAGCAATCCCCTCGAATCATGCAGCTCGTCATTGTACTTATGAACTTATGCACTCTACCAACCATCCAGCTCCTCAGCCAATTTTCAATTGCCTTCTATTGTTTCCCATTGCCTTCATCTGTTTTCCATCAACTGCTATCGCTTTCAGTGGTCATCCATCGTTTTCTTCCGCCTCCTGAACGGAGTCTTTGAAAATATGTTGAAAAGCATGTTTGGTGCAAACGTCTTCGCAAACGTTTGCGTTTTGACAGTCCATGTATGCCTTCTAAAGTATGGATTTGATATGGAAAAATAGCTTATCTTGCTAAGGCTTTCATTCAGAATAACACATTCTGCAAGCTCGATTACACTTAATTTTTTAGAATCATTGAAACTGAAACCTGTGAAAATCGCCTGGCAATTATCCCGAAATCTTGATGCTTGCTTTGTGCCGCATCAAAGGGTCAAGGATGTTGCCCGGCCAAAAACTCAAAATTTATTCAGATGAAAAAATCATTAAACTTGCTGTTGTTCTTGATGGCCATGGTACTGACCCAGTATGCCGTGGCGCAATCAAAAACAATTACCGGAAATGTAACAGATGCCGACAATGGAGAAGCCCTTGTTGGTGTTACCGTTGTCATTGAAGGGACCACCCTTGGTACGGTTACCGATGTGATGGGCGATTATTCCATTGCCGTAACCGGCAACGATGCAGTCCTTCGCTTTTCCTTCATCGGGTACCGCACCCAAAAAGTTGCTGTTGCCAACAACACTCAAATCGACCTGGGCCTGAACAAGGACCTGATGGACCTCGATGAAGTGGTGGTGGTTGGTTATGGCGTATCCAAAAAAAGTGACCTTACCGGAGCAGTTAGCTCTGTCAAGGAGGAAGATTTTAACAAAACATCGGCAGCTACACCCGAGCAAATGATCCAGGGCCGTATTGCCGGGGTTCAGATTACCCAGAACAACGGTGAACCCGGGGCCGGGGCGCAGATTCGTATTCGTGGCGCCAGTACCATCCGTTCAGGACAGCAACCCCTGTATGTCATCGACGGAATTCCACTCGACATGTCGGCCACCTCGCCCGATGGCATTTCAGCCAGCGGCATGGGCGGTGCTCCTGCCACCAACCCCTTGAATTTTCTTAATCCGAGTGACATTGAATCGATGGACATCCTGAAGGACGCCTCAGCCACTGCTATTTATGGTTCACGTGGTGCCAACGGAGTGGTGCTTATTACCACCAAAAAAGGAAAAGAAGGCACCTCGAACATTGAATATGCTTCATACGTGAGTCTTTCAACCCTTCCCCGCAAGCTCGATGTACTCGACCCGGGTGAATGGCTGCGTTATCGGGTGGATTCGTTGAAAATCCCCCTGAACAACGAAAACCATTATGGCGACTCTACCGACTGGCAGGACCAGATCTTCCGCACAGGCATTACTCAGTCGCACAGTCTTTCGCTTTCAGGTGGAACATCCAACAATGCTTACCGCATGTCCTTCAACTATCTCGATCAGGAAGGGATCATCAAGAAGTCGTCCATGACCAAATATGTGACCCGCATGAACCTTACCCAGTATGCTTTCAACAAGCGCTTGAAACTGGAAGCCAACCTTACGGCATCACAGGTGCTGGAAAACAGGGTTCCGGTGGGGGCTACGGGTTTTGAAGGCGATTTGCTGCTGAATGCCCTCAAGGGAAATCCTACCTGGCCGGTGTATTTCGATGACGGCAAACCCTTTCAGACCATCTCTTCGGAAGAAAGGAACCCCATTGCCATGCTGGATTATACCGATGATCTCACCCGTACTACCCGCATCCTTGCTGGAGGTTCGGCCTTGCTGAACATTGTGAAGGGGCTGAGCTATAAAATGAATTTCGGAATGGATTACAACAATTCTATCCGGAAGATATCACAAAGCCAGGAACTATCGTACCTGCGTGCCGAGAAAGGACGGGCTCAAATTAATACCCGCGAAATGCTGAATTACGTGGTAGAACATGTGGTGAATTTTGATAAGAGCTTTGGCGATCACAGCATCAACGCCCTGCTTGGGTATTCGTATCAAAATGTTAACAGGAGTGGTTTTAACCAAACTGCCGGATATTTTACTACCGATAAAATCCCTTACATCTACCAGATGCAACAGGGCGATCCGGCCTACCGCCAGGTGAGTTCCTGGGCCAATACCCCCGAAGAGCTGCAATCGTTCTTTGGCAGGGTGAATTATAACCTGAAAGAGAAATACCTGGTAACAGCCACCCTTCGCAGGGACGGTTCGTCGAAATTCGGTGTCGATAACAAATACGGGAACTTCCCTTCGCTGGCAGCCGGCTGGCGCATTACCGAAGAGGATTTCATGAAGAATGTGGAAGTGGTCAGCAACCTGAAACTTCGTTTGGGTTGGGGGATGACCGGTAACTCCGAAATCGGGACCGACAACTCCACTTTCCTGCTTCGTCCCGATCCGGGTTCAACAGCCTTCATCAACAATACGCCGGTCACAGGTTTTGCCATCGACAAAACCCCGCAACCCAATCTGCACTGGGAAACCACCACCTCGACCAACGTCGGGATCGACTTCGGTCTTTTCACCGGCCGCTTGTCGGGTACAGTGGATCTGTTCCGCAAAAACACCCGTGACTTGCTCGTTGAGCAACCCACCAAGGCGCTGGCTCCCACCAGCACCTTCGTTACCAACCTGCAAGATGGTTATATTCAGAACGACGGGATTGAGTTAGGCTTGAATGCCATTGCCGTTTCGAAAAAGGATTTTACCTGGACCATCAACTTTAACTTTACCACCATTCAAAACAAGGCGGTGGGTATCCTCGACGATGATCTCTCGATCATTCCAACCGGTCGTGTTCAAGGTCAGGGTTTGACAGGTGCTTACGCACAAGCCTATGCCAACAACATGCCCATGGCTTCGTTTTATCTTTTGCAATTTGATTCTGTAGATTATCGCGGGAAAATGTACTATACCACTAATACAGAAGGACGTGATTCTTCCATGTTCATGGGATCGGCCCTGCCTAAATTTACCTGGGGGCTCAACAACACCTTTTCGTACAAGAATTTCGATCTGAGTTTCTTCGTGGATGCTGTTTATGGCAACAAGATTTTCAATAACACGGCCCTCTTGCTCGACAAACCCAACATGCGCCAATCCAAAAACTCCCTGCGGGAATATGTTTACGACGATGCAAGCTTCTCGAACTCAACCCGGGTATCGGATCGCTACCTTGAGGATGGTTCCTATGTTCGTCTGTCGAGTGCCACCCTGGGCTACAATGTGAATGTCAAGCAGGTGAACTGGATCCAAAACCTGCGGGTGTATGTTTCGGGGTCAAATCTGCTCGTATTGACGAAGTATTCGGGATTCGATCCTGATGTTTCTTCATCGGCCGATATGAACGGCGTACGTTCACTGGGGATAGACATTACCAATTATCCCAAAGGCCGATCGGTAATGTTTGGTTTGAATGTAACCTTTTAAATGACAATGCTATGAAATTGAAGAATCCATTGAAAATAACCACCCTGGTTGCAGCAGTGCTGTTTGCGGTTTCGACCTTCAACGCCTGTACCAACCTGGAAGAATTTCCACAAGATAAAGTAACTTCCGATGTGCTCATCCAGGAGCCGGAACTGATTCAAAACCTGATTGCTCCTGCCCTTGGTCAGCTTCGTTTCCTGTGGTACCGCGAAGGGGTTTGGGGGATGCAGGAAAGCAACTCCGATGAACTGATGTTTCCTACCCGCGGAACCGACTGGTTCGATGGCGGCGTGTGGCAGCAGCAATGCCTTCATACCTGGACCCCGGTGCACCGTGATGTGAACAGGGTTTGGAACCTGCTGAATTCAGGAATTGCCAGTGCCAACTTTGGTATTTCGGTGCTGGGTACCGACGAAGACGTTTCGGACGATGTGAAGAATTACCGCGGCATGCTGCGTTTTTTGCGCGATTTCTACATGTACAACCTGGTCGATATGTACGGGCTGTCGCCTTACCGCGATGCCTTTGACCTTGACTATAACTCCGATCCGGTTTACTTAACCCGCGAAGAAGCCTTCAACTTCCTCACCAACGACCTGAAGCAGATCATCGACATCATGCCCGAACGTGCTGTGGCCGACTATGGTGTGCCTACCCGCGATGCTGCCCTGATGTTGCTGGCCAAACTTTACCTGAACAAGGAAGTTTATACCGGAACAGCAGCCTGGGATTCCAGTCTTTACTATCTGAACCAGATCATCGACCCGGGCAACTACCAGCTGGCCGATGACTACTTTGGCATGTTTGGCCCCGATAATTACCAGAATTTCAGAAAACCAGGCGATGAAGCCATTTTTGTTTCGGGTTTCGATGATACTGATGCATACGGCATGACGACCGTCGTGATTTGGGTTCAGCATACTTTCCACTACAACCAACACCTCAATGGCGATTACACCGGAAACTGGAACGGATGCGTGGCTCCCGAAGGTTACCTGAAAGAATGCTGGCTCGAAGGGGGTACCGACCTGAATACCGACATCCGTTGGGCTGATAGTACCGATTATCCCTATTTTGCCGCGGTGAGTGGATTTAACCATGGTCCCCAGTTCAATCTGGCAGGTGAGCAACTGTTAACCCGAGGTGGTGATCCGCTCAGCTATACCTTTGAATGTCCGCTGGAAGCTACCGAAGCACAGGGTGTTAGGGTGCTGAAATATGCACCACGGAAAGAAACAGTTTCCATTACCCGGGTTTCCAACGACTTCGTCATCTGGCGATATGCCGATGCCCTGCTGATGAAGGCCGAATGCCTGGCACGCACGGGCGATATGAATGGTGCACTGGCCATTGTCAACCAAATACGGGTGAAACGAGGAGCACCGGCCCTGGCCAGCATGGAATTGATGGATATTCTTCGGGAACGTGGTCGGGAATTGTATTGGGAAGGACATCGCCGTCAGGACATGATCCGCTTTGGCACCTTCCTGCAACCGCGTATCAACAAGGAATATGTTTCACCACAAACAGCCCTGATCTTACCCATTCCGCAAACCGCCATCGAAGCTTCCGACGGTTTGCTGCAGCAAAACCCGGGTTACTAACTACTACAATAGTGCATATAAACACGAACAGCGTGCCTCTTGAAAGGTGCGCTGTTCTTTTTCATCCTTGGTGGTTTCAAGAACTAAGATGATTGAAAGTTGGGATCTGATGGATTTGACTTTGAAGCTGATACTGCTTAACTTGATGTGCAAAACCAATCATCGTTAACCCTTATCATTCTTTCCATGAAACGTTTTCTTATCCTTTATCTCGTTGGCTTGTTTTTAACTGGCACTCTGCACCTTTCAGCACAAAACCAAACCAATTCCGGCTTTCAACAAACGATATCGTATGGCGATCTGGTCACTGATTTTAGCATGGGTGACCAGGCTGTTGAATTGATTTTCTCCGGAACAAAAAATGAGAAAGTCCGCTTAGGATGCTCGTTGTTCTTTTCAAAACTTGAGTTACATGCTCCTTCAGGTGCGGTTTTGTACAACCAGATACTCGAAACTACTCCGGAGCAGGGACTTGTACTTGAATTCGTATTGAACGAAAGTGGAACTTACCTGATTCGCCTGACTCCCCAAATGGGGTTCCTTCAATATACCCTTGGACTTTACCTGCTGGAACCGGTGAGCACCATCCCCATTGTTTACAATGAAAGCTACAATGCGAGTTTAAAAAGCTGGGAGCAAAAAACCTATCGTTTTCAAGGCACTTTGGGCGATCAACTGGCGCTTCAGTTGAATGGATATACGCAAGATTTAAGCTTGTATTTGCTCAGCCCCTCGGGGCAGAAACTGGAAAACGGGCAGGAACGCAGCGATTTTGAAATTAACTGGAATCTTACGCTGAATGAAAATGGAACCTACTGGCTGGTACTCAATTCGGCACTGGCCAGTACCATCGATTATTCCTTGTTCCTGGGGGTGAATAATGGTCCTTTGGTGACCGTCCCCTATACACCGGGAAGTCTTTTAAATCAGGAGGCCGAAAGGATGCAGCCATTGCACCTTGTTTTTCAGGGACAAAGCGGGCAAGTGTTACGGATTGGTTTAGAGCTTGCCAATGCCGGGCTCGAATTGTATGCTCCTTCAGGAACGCGCTTGCTGGAAATTGACCATACCGATCCTTTCGACTTTACCCCGCAGGTGCTCGAAGAAGTAGTATTACCCGAGAATGGTGAATACCGTTGTACCGTATGGCACAACATGCAGGCTCAGAACAGCATTCCCATGCGCTTCTGTGCATCGTTTGTTCCCGATCCGGAGGTCATGAAAACCGATAGTGTGTACCACTATCTTTCACCGGCTTTTCATCGTACCCCATTCAGTTTTAATGCCGAAGCAGGTGAAGTGTACCGCATCAAAATACCGGTTCTTACCACCCTGCATCATCCTTCGGGTGCCACCACCATTCCTGCGATGGGTGCCTTGTTAAAAGTAACAGAAAGTGGAGCATATGTATTTGATATTACCAGTGTGAACGACGAAACGGTGGAATTCTGGGTAAATAAAGTGAATCCCCCGGCACAGTTCACCACTTTGACCCTGGGCGAGCAGTTCAGTGAAATGCTTCAGTTTTATGAGACAAAGAGTGTTCAATATCAAGGGATCAAAGCCGATACAGTTTTCCTCCAGGCCAATATGCTTGAGTTGGTACTCAATCCTTCGCTCAGCACTCTGAAGCCGGCTTCGGCCTGGCTTTACCTTACCGATCCTTTGGGAAAAACAAGCAAGATCAAGGGAGAGCCACGCGGGGTAATGCAGCAGTATGGCTATGCCATTACCTACTACTTCAAGCAACAATTGATCTTCCCCGTAGATGGGGCTTATACTTTTACCCTGGTGATGGATAAAGTGGTGATCCGAAATCCCACCATGGTGAATGTGCGGATTGATCAAAGCGGTGAACGCATGGAAGTCCCTTTCAATGTTGAGAGCGATTACGAAATGCCGGGCGTATATTGGTGTGAAGTACCCGAAGGTCTGGATGAACTGTTTGTGGTGGTGAGAAAAAACAACACCATTGGTTATGATGCTACCTGGAGAGGTCTGGTAAGCCTCGGGAAGGATGATCAGCAGTGGCAAAGCGTGGCATCGAGGGACGAACGCGACGATTTTCTCTTTCATCTGAATCAACCCGGGGCAGGAACCTATAGCCTGCCCGTAAGTGCAAATCTGGATGAAAGTATCCGCGGTACAATTTTGTTTACCAACCAACTACCAAAGGCAAAGCTTCATCAGTGGAACCCCGGGATTGTTACCCGGCCCTATGGAAGCGATTGGAAGACCGTAGATGTCCCGACAGGACTCGATACCCTTTATTTTGAAACCGAAGGTTTTGGCTTGTGGAGTACCCTTGAAGTAAGCTACCAGCAAATTGCCAATAAAAACCAGCGTTGGACCTTTCAAAACATGGGTGAAGGTTATCACATAGAAGGAAAGATTCCTCATCCGCTGCCTGGCCGCTATTTTCTGCGTTATGTCGATTCAGCCGTGTTGCAGGAACAGGCCGAAGGATTCTATAACCACAGCCCCGATCAAACCAAAGCTTACCTGTTGTATGTGGGGGCACAGCAAAGCAAGTCGGGAAAACTGAGTATACAATCATTGTCCACTCATGTAGTGGGCAGGGCCGAGGCATCGATCATACTCGAAGGAACAGGCTTTGACCAAAACCAACGTGTGAACCTGATCAACCAGGCCGAAACAGATACGGTATTTTTATCAGTTTATGCAGTTTCACCTGATCGGCGCAGCATGGATGCAGGAACCGATTTCTCCGCTGTTCCCGAAGGTCATTACTACATTGAAGTGGCTTCGAATGATACCCTGGTAAGATATGCCGGGCAATTGGAGATTATCCCGGTGGTGAACATTTCCATCGACGGATCGATGTTGACCAGTGACCATTACCGCCTGGGGAGGCAGCAAAAATGCGTGATCAACATCATGAACAATGGTACGACCGATATCCCGTATGCTGCCGGACATCTCTACTCCGGTCACGATAAAGTTAACCTGTTGCTCACCCAAAACCCTTATCTGTGGGGCGATGCCGATTCCTTGAACGACATGCTCAGCGGGATGATCTTCAATTACATGCCCATTTTTATCCAAAATCTGAAAGTGGGTGCAAATATTCAACTGGTGTACAACATCCAGTCGACCACCATCCCCGACAATGAAGAATTCGATGTTGCGCTTACCCTGGGGCTTTTGGATGAGGATGCTTTCAGGGCACTGCAGGACAGCATGGCAACAGATTGCTTCAATTTTATGATGAACAGTGAAACGATTCCCCAATCCATGAAAAATTACCTCACAAGCCTTACCCTGAATGGTTTCTGTGATCTCTGGAGTGGTGAGCATCCCGATGCCCTCAAAAGTAAAGCTGAGAGCCAGTATGATAAAATTCAACGACTCGAAAACGCGATGGATAAATTCCAGAAACATGTAGACTTCATCGCGGATAAAACCTTGCAAACTGGGAATGGTATTGGTGATGAAAATAGTCTGGTACAGATTTTAAGCAATCCATACAGCGCAGCTAAAGAAGGCATCAAGGTGATTTGGGACCAGGCCAAGAAAATAAGCAATGCTTTGAATGGTTTGTTTAACTGGGGCAGTAAAAAAGAAGTGAAGAAGAAAAAGAAAGCGGTTAACTCTACCACGCCCGAAGACAAATACGGTCCCACAGGTTATGGATTAGCCCATGGAAACGGTTACATTGCTCCCACACAGCGTTTCGAGTACCGCATTGATTATTGGAACAAGGAAGATGCCTCGGCGCCGGCAGCCATCGTTTACATCAGGGACACCATTGATACCGATTTTGATTTGAAAAGCTTGCGTTTTACCGAAATTGGCTTTTTGAAATGGAACTTGGCGCTCGATGGCGGTCAGTATTTCAACGTGAATGTCGATTGCCGCCCCGACATGCCTTACATTGTCAATATCGAAGGTACCGTTGACCACCAAAGCCGCGAAGTTTTTTGGGTACACACCACGCTCGACCCTGAAACCATGGAATTGCCCGACGATCCTTTCTCGGGTTACCTGCCACCCATCGACTCTACCGGCTATCAAATTGGCTGGGTAAGTTATACCATTCAGCCCTCCGCTTCAGCAGGCATGGATGCTGTATTCGAAAACCAGGCTTTTGTGAATTTCGATGGCGTGGGGAAATGGGGGCCGGCACCACCCTATGGCCCTTATACCAATCTTTTCGACACAGAAAAACCAAGCAGCAGGGTATTGTATATGGAAGAATATATCAGGACCTGTTATTTCGATGTCGAATTGGAAGGTACTGACACGGGTAGCGGCATTGACCATTTCGATGTATATGTTTCGAAAGATTACGGCCCCTTTGAGTTGTGGCAAACTACCAGTGAAACGAACCTCTTCTATGCTTGTGATGATATGGGCGTGACCCATTACCATTTTTACGTGATTGCCACCGACAAGGTTGGAAATGTTGAAGATCCGAAAACCCTGGCAGAGGCTGGAACAGAAGTGTACATCGACGTGAGGAACAAAACTTTCAAAACTGGCCATGAGCAGATCAAAGTATATCCCAATCCCGGGAAAGGACTTTTTTCAATTTATCTCAACGGTTCGCCCTGTATGCATCCGGTGACTGTTTATAGTTCTATAGGAAACAAGATCCTCAACATAGATACAGCTCGTTCAGCGGGCAAGCTTGACCTCTCTTCCTTGACACCCGGAATCTACCTGCTGCAACTTACCGACTTTGAACCACCAGTTCGAACACACATAAGCATAGTGCCATAAGGATCTTGACCTGTTGTAAAACATCAAAGCTGCAAACGACTTCGCAAACGTTTGCAGCTTTTTTTTACTTTCAACCAAAAGTTATATAAGCTTTTCCTGCCGAATTTCCTGTAGATTTGAGGAAATTCGAACATCATGAATAAGATATACCTGGCCCTAATCTTACTGTTTACAGGCATACTGCTCAATGCCCAAATCGTATCACTGCAACCAACCGGTGCCGGTGCTGCCGATGCCGTAACCCTTACCTTTGATGCTGCCCAGGGCAATGCCGAACTAAAAAATGCCAGCAAG
>JAFGVJ010000013.1 GCA_016938055.1 Prolixibacteraceae bacterium | reverse complement strand
TCCATCAAAAATAGACTTCGGTATGAATGTTTTCAGTGGGTATTCCCTTATCGGTCAGGATGTCGTAGGCTTCAAAAATCATGTCGCAATTCCCGCACAAGTAGACCCTGGTGTTGGCTTGGGGTTGAAATTTACGGAGATAATCGGTGGTACGTCCCTTAAAATGGCCTTTGTCATCACGCGAGGTACAAAGGATGTACCGTTGATCAGCGTAATGATCCTTTTCATAGGCCTCTTGTCCATAGCGCACACCGTGGATCAGTTGGTAGTTAAGTTCCGGATAACTTTTCACGAAGGCATGAAAGGGCGAAATTCCTGTGCCTGTGGCAATCAGCAGGTGAGGATCGCTGGCAATTGAACCCATATTCAGCTTGAAGAAACCCATGGGGCCTGTTACCCGAAGGGCCTGACCGGGTTTTACCTTCTTCAATTTTTTTGATACAATGCCCTCATCCACTTCCTTGATCAGAATTTCCAGAAAATCATCGTTCACCGAACTGTAGATAGAATATTCACGCGCTTGTGGATCGTTGGCCAAACCCACCGAAAGGTGCTGTCCGGGAATAAAATCCATCTGATTTCGGTCGAAACGCAGCACATAGGCCGAATCGGTCAGATGCCTGATGCTGTGTACCAAATAATGTTGGCCAGTAGCATTAGCGGTGTTGACGCTTGCTTTAACTTCTTCAATCATTGATTTCCTGTTGCTTTATTTCCGAACTAAACATCTTTGTTTTGGAAATGTTTAAGAAAAATGAAGTGGAAGAAATGAAATCATGGATACGATTGTCCGGGGCTTTTACTAATTTTGAACGTTTCGTCACTGTTTGCCAACCGGGTGAAGGTGGTCAGAGAATTCAATTACTTTCAGCATAATTTACTTTCAGCATAAAAAACAATGAACCAATGAAATACAGAAAATTAGGAAGAACAGATTTCGAAATTTCAACAGTCAGTTTGGGAACCTGGCAGGTAGGCGGCAAATGGGGTTCGCCTTTCGATTTCAAAAATGCCGAAACCATCTTGAATGAAGCGATTGATCAGGGCATCAATTTTATCGATACTGCCGATGTTTATGGCGATGGGAACGGAGAAAGCGAGCAGGCCGTAGGACGCGTGGTACGCAGCCGTTCGGAGCAGGTTTATGTAGCTACCAAATGCGGACGAAGGCTCAATCCTCATGTTAACCAGTCTTATACGCCACAAGCCATGCGCAGGTTTGTGGAAGAAAGCCTGAAGAACATGCAACTTGAAACCATTGACCTGATTCAGTTACATTGTCCACCTACCGAAGTGTATTACCGTCCCGAAATTTTTGCAGAATTCGACAAGCTGATTGCCGAAGGGAAGATTCGTAAACTTGGCGTTAGTGTTGAAAAGGTTGAAGAGGCGCTCAAAGCCATCGAATTTGATAATGTAGATACGGTCCAAATTATTTTCAACATGTTTCGTCAGCGCCCGGCAGAATTGTTTTTTGAACAAGCCGCCAAATGTAACATTGGCATCATTGCCCGGGTGCCGCTGGCCAGTGGTTTGCTGAGTGGTAAATTTGACCGGAACACCACTTTTGGTGCCGGCGATCACCGTACATTTAACCGCAATGGTGAGGCCTTCGACAAGGGCGAGACTTTTTCAGGAATTGATTACAATAGCGGACTTGAAGCGGTGGACGAACTGAAAAAACTCTTTCCGGGAAGCAAGCTTGCTCAACTGGCCTTGCAGTGGATCTTATCATTCCCGGAAGTAAGTACCGTTATTCCCGGTGCTTCGAACGTGGAGCAACTGAAAGCCAATATCGCTGCTGCTGAACTCGATGTGCTGGCTTCTCATCAAATGAAAACCATCAATGATTTGTACAACAAGAATATCAAGGAGCATGTGCACCATTTGTGGTAGTTGGTGATCACGCCATGCCTGGCACCTATTTCAGAAGATGTTTTCTCGATCTGATGAGTAGAAATAAGTTCAAAGATCCGGTTTGATTCAACAAAATTTTGTTCAATCAGGCTGATTTCTGCGTATTCTTTTCAGCGTACTGAGCATTTTTTTGGTCTGCAATCGCTTTTCAACCGAGGCTGCCGTTGGCCTGGTTGGTCGGCGTGCTTTTACCGGTTTAAGGGCCATTACAAGCAACTGATAAAATTTATCGATGGCAGCTGTTTTGTTTTGCAGCATGGAACGCTCATTTTGACTGATAAGTACGAGTTCATCGTTGCCGTTGATCCTGTTAGCCAGTTTCATCCTGATGCGTTGCTTTTCTGTGTCGCTCAGCTGCATGGAATTTCCAATGTGAAAACGAAGTTCTACCTTCGAATTCACCTTGTTCACATGTTGTCCGCCCGGACCACTACTGCGCGAAGTCGAAAACTGCATTTCTGCTTCGAGTTGTTTGCTTTTAATAGCTTTTAGCATGCTGTAAAGTTAATAATTATAGCCTTTAAGTGTTTGTTGGGATATATTTCTCCAATTGGTCTTTGCTTGAAATTTGAATATATATAGACGAAGAAAAAAAATGCAAAACCCCAACCTCTGAAAATAAATATATTACTTTTGCAAACGAAATTTTATAAATCACTATCAATGGACGAAGGCCTTTATCATAGTAAATTCACGTATTAACCATTCTGTAAGGGCAATGTGCTTCCTTGCAGAATAAAAAATTGTAAGGAGACACTATCATGATTAAAATCTTCAAAACATTTGGTGGTTATGTTGAAATCAACATGACACAAAAAGGTTGCTGGATCAATGTAACACAACCTTCAGCTGAGGAAACACAACGTCTTAGCCAGGAATTTTCTTTACCCTCAGATTTGATCAATGATATTTTGGATCAGGATGAAAGACCCCGGATCGAATTTGATGACGACTGGACCCTTGTCATTCTACGAATTCCTGTTGAAGTGCTTAACAATGGTGTTCCCTTTCATACCATTCCTTTGGGAATTTTTATGACCGAAAATTTCACACTTACATTATGTATGCAGGATAATGAAGTTTTACCCATAGGACAGCCTTCACCCTTCAGAGATCAGTATAAAGAAATTACAGACAGCATCAATTTCATCCTTCGGATGTTTTTGCGGTCGGGGAACCTTTATTTGCGTTACCTGAAGCAAATCAATCAAATGACCTCATTGATTGAACAGGATTTGGAAAAATCAATTAAAAACAAGGAACTGAATAAGTTACTTAAAATGGAAAAGTGCCTGGTTTATTTTATTACGTCGATCAAAGCAAACGAAATAGTATTGGCCAAATTGCGTAATTCTAAAAAGATCACCTCTGAAATCAATGAGGATTTGCTCGAAGATGCTTACATCGAGAACAAACAAGCACTTGAGATGGCTCAGATCTATTCCGACATACAAAGTGGCATGATGGATGCTTTTGCATCAGTAATATCCAATAACCTGAACGTGGTGATGAAGCAATTGACCCTGATTTCAATTATCCTGATGATTCCCACGCTGATTGCCAGTGTCTTCGGGATGAATGTCCCAAACTTTTTGGAGCAATCAGCTTTTGCAATGCCCCTCATCATCATGGGTTCCCTGGTACTTTCATTAACTGGGGTGTATTTGTTTCGGAAACGTCAATGGTTTTAGTAAATTTTTCATGATCAATCAGGTATTCTCAATAAAAGGACTATTTTTGCGCCGCCATATTAAGCTAAAATCTGAAAATCAATAGTTTGAATTTAGCCATCCGTTGAATCTGCAAAGATTCTAGTTTTCAGGTTTTAATTGTTCTGCAAATTGTTTGCAGGTGGGGTAGGATGGTAAATGTTAATCGGGTTGACTTGTATTCGTGGTGAAGATGAAACGGGAAGGCCTATAAATGAAAGTAATATGTTATTCAAAGAAATGGGCCTTTCGACAGAGATTCTGTCGGCTATCACCGATTTAGGCTTCGAAGTACCAACTCCTATTCAGGAACAGGTTATTCCGGTATTATTAAATCAAAAACGCGACATTATTGGACTGGCACAAACCGGTACCGGTAAAACAGCTGCATTTGGGCTTCCGGCCATCGAAAAAATTGACACCAGTCTGTATTTTCCACAACTATTAATTCTAAGTCCCACCCGTGAATTGTGCATGCAAATCACCCGTGACCTCGAAAATTACAGCAAATACCTCAAGGGAATCCGCATTGTAGCGGTTTATGGAGGTGCTCCCATCGAAAAACAAATTGGTTCTCTACGCCAGGGTGCTCACATTGTTGTGGCAACACCCGGAAGGATTCACGATTTGGTTCGCAGGAAAAGAATAGACCTCGCCAAAGTGAACACCTTAGTACTCGACGAGGCTGACGAAATGTTAAAGATGGGTTTCCGCGAAGATGTGGATGCCATTTTAGCACAAACACCGGCCGATAAAACCACCCTTTTGTTTTCGGCAACCATGAGCAACGAAATTGCCACCATTGCCAAAACATACATGCACAGCCCCGTTGAAATTACTGTGGGACAGAAAAATGCCAGCGCCGATAGTGTAAAACACATTTATCACATGGTGCATGCCAAAGATCGTTACATGGCTTTGAAACGGGTGGTGGACTACTATCCCAATATTTATGGCATTGTTTTTTGCCGTACCCGGGTGGAAACCAAAGAAGTCGCCGCATCTCTCATGAAAGATGGTTACAATGCCGAAGCGCTGCATGGCGATCTCACTCAAAGTCAGCGTGATTATGTGATGGATAAATTCCGTGAAGGAACATTGAGTGTGCTGGTGGCTACCGATGTGGCTGCCCGCGGATTGGATGTGAACAACCTGACCCACGTAATCAACTACAATCTCCCCGATGATACCGAAAATTACAATCACCGTTCGGGTCGAACAGGCAGGGCAGGGAAAGAAGGAATTTCGGTTTCGATCATTAACCTGAAAGAACAGGGTAAATTGCGGATGATCGAAAAAACCATCCGCAAACGTTTTGAGAAATTACCGGTTCCGGGTGGAAAAGAAATCTGCGAGCGTCAGTTGTTTATGCTGATTGATAAAGTTCACAATACCCATGTGAACCACGAACAGATTGAACCATTTATGGCAAAAGCCTACGAAATTTTGAACGACCTCCCCAAAGAAGAGTTGATCAAACGCATTGTTTCCATGGAGTTTAACCGCTTCCTGGATTATTATAAAAATGCCCCCGATTTGAATGTCGACATGAAAACCGTCAAAGATGCCGAAAAGCCCTTTGCCCGTAAAGAGCGGAAGGGAAGGAGTATGTCGAGAGTCTTGTTCAACGTGGGAAGTGGAAAAGGAATTACCAAAAAAGAAATCATCGACCTGATGGTTCAAACTTCAGGGCGCCGTGATTTGGAAATAGGGATGATTGAAATATTTAAAAGAGTTTCTTCGGTGGAGGTTGACAGCCAGTTTGCCCGAAAATTAATTGCCGACTTGAATCATCGTACTTTTAAAGGAATTAAAGTAGAGGCCGAAGAAAATTACGAGTTTACCGGAAACGACTTCCGTGACCGTGACAAAGGACCCCGAGGAAAAAGAAAATCCTTCAGATAGTATAGAGAAACCTCATGAGCATTAGTTTATGAGGTTTTTTTTGTGCCAGGCAATAGGATTCAAAGCTTTGTTCTTGAACTTGAAAATCATCTTTACTTTAAGCCGTTTTACGATTGATGAGGTAAACCCCCAACAGAATGATGGCCATGCAAAAAAGGTGTAAGAGGGTAATTTTCTCCCCGTCGAGCAGTCCCCAAAAAATGGCAAAAACAGGAATAATGTAGGTCACCGATGATGCATAAATGGCCGAAGAATATCTTATGAGGCTGTTCATCAATATCATGGCCAGTGCTGTTCCAACAATTCCAAGAATAGCAAGAGCTGTAAAATGCCATAACCAGTCTTGGTTTTGAGTGGCCATGCTTAAATCGGTATTGAGCAAGTAGATCAAAGCTACCGGACCAATAAACAAAAACGAAAGCGAAGTGATCTGTATTCCTCGGAGGTGTGACAATCGGGTTTTAATTTGGTTCACATTGATGGCATAGAAAAGTGTGGCCAATACAATGAGCAGGGCATAGGCATTAAAGCTTCCCTTGTCGATTTCATTGCCTGAAAGAATGAGACCCAATGCTCCGCCCAGCCCTAAAATGAGTCCGACAATCTGAAACCATTTAAATTTGATTTTCAGAAAAACCATCCCTACCAGCAAGGTGAAAACCGGGGTAAGTGAGTTTAACATGCCGGCCATTGAACTATCAATTCGGGTTTGGGCTTTGGTAAACAGGAAAGCAGGGAAGAAACTGCCAATAAAACCAGCAACTAACAACGAAGGCAAATCTTTTCGTGTCAAATACTTAAGGTTTTTAATGGAGTATGGTAACAAAACCAACGCTGCCAGAAAAATCCTTATGGCTGCTGCCTGGTTGCTGTCAAAACTTTTCAAACCAATTTTCATGAGAATGAATGAGCTACCCCAAATAGTAGCGCAGACCATCAATATGGTGTACTGGAACCAGCGTTTTTCCCAAGCCATAAATCTCAAATATAGATATCGCGTGAACCCTTTTTGATGCTTTCGTAGTTCTTCATGAATTCATTGAAGATTTTTCCTTTGTTTTTCATGAAGAACTCCTGGTTCTTGATTTCTCCGATTTCCTGTTCAATGATTTTTTCTCCCAGGGCCTTTGTTTCGGGAGAAGCATAATCGTCGAGGTATTCCCGATAGGTGAGTACTGCATTGAGCTTGCAATATTTGCCTTCGACACAATGTTTGAGCATGCCCATGATGGTGTCACCTGTTCGGCCGCATCGGTAACCGGCCGTGCAAAACGAAGCAATCATGCCCATTTGAGCCAATTCATATATGATTTCGTCTAAACTGCGAGAGTCCCCAATGGTAAACTGTTCTGATTCGGCGGCCGATTCAGGGTTACATTCCTGGTAGGCGCCAATACCAATTTTGGTGGAAGCATCGGTTTGGGTACAGCCAAGTTTGATAATTTCCCTTTTTATGTCGGGCTTTTCGCGGGCTGTGATGATGAGCCCCGGATAGGGTAGTGCCAGCCTGATTACTGCTACCAGCTTCTTAAAGTCTTCATCGTTCACCAGGTATTCCGATTTGGTGCTGAGCAAGGAGCCAGAAGCAGGTGTCAACCTTGGTACCGAAACTGTGTGAGGACCAACGCCAAAGCGGTTCTCCAGTTCAGCAGCATGGGCAACCAAACCCAATACTTCATATCGCCAGTCGTACAAGCCAAACAGTACGCCAATGGCCACATCATCGATGCCGGCTTCCTGGGCACGGTGCAGGGCATACAGGCGCCAGTTGTAATTTCCTTTAAGGGTATGTGGAGGGTGAACGGTGCGATAGGTTTCCTTATGGTAGGTTTCCTGAAATACCTGATAGGTACCGATTCCTGCTTCTTTCAGTTTCCGTAAATCACCAATACTCATGGGGGCAGCGTTGACATTGACCCTTCGTATGGAGGTAAGCCTGCCACTTACCGGAGCATCTCGTTCAACAGAATAAACAGCTTTAATCGTGTCAACCATGTAGTTCACATCGCTTTTGGGATGTTCGCCGTACACCATGATCAAGCGTTTGTGCCCGTTATCAAGCACATACCTGGTTTCTTTGATAACTTCGTCGATGGTGAGAATTCGACGTTTTTCATCGGTGTTTTCTTCCCTGAAACCACAATAAGCACAGTTGTTCACGCACAAGTTGGAGCAATACAGGGGTGCAAAAAATACAATGCGGTTGTCGTAAACTTTATGCTTGATAGCCAAGGCTGCTTCGTTGATTTCCTGCCATAATTCAGGATCCGTAACATGCAGTAGTTTAGCTGTTTCGTCAATGCTCAGGGCTTCTATACGAAGTGATTTTGCGATGATGGCCCTGATGGCTTCTTTGTCGGGCTTCTGATTGTTGTGAAGGGCTGTATGCAAGGCATCGTCGTCAATAAAATCTTTTCCGTTTTGAAGATAGCGTTCGTTTTCTTCAGGTATGATGACGTTTTTAATCCATTCTTTTACCAACATGGTGGTTATTTTTTAGCCTTTAAAAGTAGAAGTATTTGCCTTGTGAAAAAATAACTTATGTTACAATTTCAATTATTTTTTTCAAATAAAAATATTTTCTGGTAATAGCCTGATTAACTGATTGATTGATCTTAAATCTGAAACAAAAAAAAGGATAGAAAATCATCTATCCCTTTAACCTAACTAATCTAACTAAACCTAACTAAACCTAACTATGAAAACCTCCGGCAGGGTGCCGGCATTCGAACAAATGAATCATCTGTTAGAATGATGCTGCAAATGTATGTTGTAAAACACAATTAAATGTTATCTCAATATTAATTTTTGATGAATTGAATGTTTGATCGCTGTTGGAATAAACAGGTCTGTTTCAATCCAAAAATGTTCGATGTCAAAGTTCTAATGTTTCTTACAATAATCGTGCAAAATATAAATCTCGAAAAATTTGAGTTTAAATCATGTTTTTTACCAAGCAGAAGCTCTATCATTGCGACCTATTTTTGTTCTGTTGACCAAAGAAAGTTTCATATCTTTTCGAACAGATCAATACTTCGCATGGAGACCAAAAGAAAAAGTGGAATATTATTGCATATCAGTTCATTACCATCGGTTCATGGAATTGGTGATTTTGGACCTGAAGCCTATCATTTTGTCGATCAGCTGGCTGAAAACGGCTTTTCAGTCTGGCAATTCCTGCCTGTTGGACCTGTCGGACCAGGTAATTCGCCTTACCAGGCTTATTCGGCCTATGCCGGTGAGCCCCTGCTGATATCTATGGAAGTTCTGCAAAAATGGGGTTTACTTCCTGAAGAAGACCTTGAGCCCCCATTGTTCGATCCCGAAAAAGTGGATTATGACAAAGTGACTTCGTGGAAATATCCCTTGTTTCAACTAGCCTGGATACAATTTCGGGAATTCAGCGATCCCGCTTTTCAACATGAGTTCAAAGTATTTATGGATGAACACCATTGGTGGTTAAACGATTATGCCCTTTACAAAGCCTGTAAAACCCGTTTCGAAGGTGAACCCTGGAACAAATGGGAAAAATCCTTGAAGGAACGACAGGAAGCTGCCATTGAACAATACACTATCCTGCTGCACGATGAAATTCATTTGGAGAAATTTATTCAGTTTCTCTTTTTTCGCCAATGGTTTCAATTGAAGCAGTATACCAATGAAAAAGGAATTGAACTTTTTGGTGACTTGCCCTTGTATGTATCTCACGATAGTGCTGATGTATGGGGAAACCAGGGCTTATTTGTTCTGGATGAAGGCGGTGAGCCTGCTTTGATGGGAGGTGTACCTCCCGATTATTTCAGTGAAGATGGTCAACTATGGGGAAATCCTGTTTTTAACTGGGAAGAGTTGTCTGCCACCAACTATCAATGGTGGTTGACTCGTCTGTATTTCAATTTGCACATGTTCAATTTGGTAAGAATTGATCATTTCAGAGGATTGGAATCATTTTGGGCAGTTGAAAATGGAGCGCTCACTGCCAAAACCGGTAAGTGGATGAAAGCCGATGGAAATGGGATGTTGCAGATTTTAAAGGCTCAATTGGGCCATCTGCCTGTTGTAGCCGAAGATCTTGGGATCATCACCCCCGAGGTGGAACAATTGCGCAATACTTTTCAGCTTCCGGGAATGAAGGTGCTGCAATTTGCCTTTACTTCGGATTTTCGCAATGAGCATCTTCCACATAACTTTTCAGGGCCTTGCGTGGTTTATACCGGAACCCACGATAATAACACCCTGAAAGGCTGGTTGAATCATTTGCCCGTCGAAGAAAAGAAATTGCTCAGCTCTTATGTGTCCGCTCGAGGTCAGCAATTGTATCAGCGACTGATTGAAATGACCTGGGCTTCTACTGCAAGTCTGGCCATGGTTCCTATGCAGGATGTGCTGGGGCTGAATGGACATTCGCGAATGAACATTCCCGGAACTGCCACCGGTAACTGGACCTGGCGCTACCGTAAAACAGCCCTGAAAAGTGATCGGCTTGCTTTTTTTAAACGTTTAAACACCATTTATAACCGTTACAATGGGTAAGATTTTTGCAGTTGGAGAAACCACGTACGACATTATTTTCCGAAACGGCCAACCTACCGGAGCAATAGTTGGCGGTAGTGTGCTGAATACTTCCGTGAGTCTTGGCCGCCTGGGGATCCCTGTTCATTTTATTTCCCGCATGGGCAATGATCAAATTGGAAACCTTTCCATTCAATTCTTAATAAAAAATGGAATTAATTGTGACTATGTAACCCGTTTTGAAGGGAATTCAAGGTTGGCACTGGCCTTTCTTGATCAGAATAACAATGCCGATTACCAGTTTTTCAAAGCCGAAAAAATTCCTTCACTCCGCTTTCCCGAAGTGAATGAAAAAGACCGCATCATTTTTGGTTCCACCAACGCCATTCGCGACGAAGGACGTAACAGTCTGCTGCTCTTCCTGAATCAGGCTCACGATAAAAATGTGCTCACCATCTATGATCCCAATATTCGCGAATTTGGAGCCATGGAATTAATTGATGTTCGAAGGAAATTTGAAGAAAACCTTTATCTCACCAAGGTTCTCAAAGGATCGAATCTTGATTTTCTTCGTATTTATGAAACAAGTGACATTGATGTGATTTTCGACCGCGTTGCTTATTATGGTGTGGAAACATTGATCGTAACTTTTGGCGCCGATCCCGTAGAAATTAGAACAAGGAATTTTTCAATGTCGGTGGCCGTTCCGCCTGTCCAAACTATCAGTACCATGGGAGCCGGAGATAATTTTTCGGCAGGACTAATGTATGGTTTTGTGCTTGATGGGATCAATACAGGCGAGTTGTCACAACTCAAACCCAGCGACTGGCAGAAATTGGTTGGCCATGCCATCGCTTTTGCATCAGATGTATGCCAATCAGATTCTAATTACATTGCCGAGTCCTTCGCAAAAGCATACTCAATGAAGTCAACTTGAGTTTCCAAATTTGTTCTAAAATGTGCAAAGTAGCTGTTTGTGCAGGCTTGTTGAGGTAGAGTCTTACCTATTTCACCTGATCGATAAAAGCTGTAAAAATTGAAACAAATTCTTCGGGTTTTTCAACATGCAAAAAATGGGTGGCATCTTCGATGGTCACGATTACTGCCTCGGGATACATCCGCTTGATCATCTGCTGATCTTCTTCCTGAATATAGCCCGATAATCCTCCTTTGATGAACAATACAGGAAAATGGAGCATGGGAATTCTGTCGTCAAATTCCTCGGCATCCACACTGTTGATAATGTGGTCGAGTGAGTGCTTCAACACAGCAACATTGATTTTCCACTCAAATTGATGCTTAACCCTGTGCAGGTTTTTGAGCATAAACTGCCTTACCAGTTTTTCGGGAATTGCAGTCTCCAGTTGGTTTTCCACAGCTTTCCGGCTATCGTATTGCGAGAGGTCAATTTCGTTGAGAACCTTCAGGATGCGTTTGTGAAAATCATATTGAATGGCCGACGCCGGTGTTTTCAGGTAATTTTTGGGGGCTATGTCGGCAACAGTTAGCGAAAGAATTTTCTCCGGATAATCGTTGGCAAAAGCAATGGCAACTTTTCCACCCATGCTGTGACCCAGCAAATGGGCTTTTTCGATCGATAATTCGTGAAACAACCAGGCCAGATCGGTCACCATTTCGGGATAGGTATGACTGGTGGCATGGGGCGAAGATCCGTGATTCCGGAGATCTACGGCAATTACCTGATATCGTGGGGGGAGCATCCGGGCTATTTGCATCCAGTTGTCACCCGAACCATAAAGCCCGTGCAGGATCACCAATGGTGTCCCATTTCCATATGTACGGTAGAACAGGTTCATCTATTTCAGACAGGCTAAATAGCGTTGAATGGTGGTTTCCAGTCCCAGGTACAAGGCATCGGCAATGAGGGCATGCCCAATGGAAACTTCTTTGATAAATGGAATTTTCTGCACCAGATAAGTCAGGTTGTTCAGGTCCAAATCGTGACCGGCATTGACTCCCAGTCCGAGTGCTTTAGCACGGTTGGCAGATATGACAAAATTTTGAACAGCCAGTTCAGGCGATTGCGGATATTGGCTGGCATAGGGTTCGGTGTACAATTCAATCCTGTCGGTTTGGCAGGCCGCAGCACCCTCGATGTGGGCCTGATCGGTTCCGGTAAAAATGGAAACCCTGATATTCCGTTCTTGAAAATGACGGATCACATCAATGAGGAAAGCCTTGTTTTTAACGGTGTCCCATCCTGCGTTGGAGGTAATGGCTTCAGGTGGGTCGGGAACCAGCGTGACCTGATGTGGCCTGACTTCACATACCAGATCGATGAACGACTGGTTGGGATATCCTTCGATGTTGAATTCTGTTTGTACCACCTTTTTTAACTCCCTGACATCGGCATATCGAATGTGACGTTCGTCGGGGCGGGGATGAACGGTGATACCCTGCGCACCAAATTGTTCGCAGCGAATGGCTGCCTGTATCACATCGGGAACATTTCCCCCACGGGCATTACGCAGTGTGGCAATTTTGTTTATATTTACACTTAACCTTGTCATTTCACTCTGAATTATGGGGCTGCAAGTTACAATTTTATCGGCTATTTTTAATCATTCTAACCTGGCCGGTACAAATTGGCGTAGTTATTGATAGATTTGTTGCCAACATTGCGAAACGGAATTGATTGCGAAAGAACTCATATCGTCCACACTGCCTTTTTTGATCCCGTCTGATTCGGGACAAAAGGCTATGAACATGATGGAATCCCTCAGGGTTTCTCATTTGCCATTGATCAATGATCGTGAATATCTTGGTTTGGTATCTGATAAAAACATTGAAGACCTTGAGCTGGAAAACAGACAGTTGGGCGAAAATATTGCCACGTACATTAAACCCTTTGTGCATAGCAATCAGCACATTTACGAGGTGGTACAAAAACTGAATGAGTATGAAGTTACTGTTCTTCCGGTACTTGACATGAACAATCAGTTTTTGGGGGCAATTGGGGTAAGTGAATTAGCCGAAAAATTCGTGAAACTGGTTGCGGTAAACGAACCGGGTGCAGTGATTGTGCTCGAATTGAATCCTCATGATTACTCCTTATCGCAAATAGCCCAGATCATTGAAACGAACGATGCAAAAGTGCTCAGCCTGTATACACACGTTCCTGAACACAAACAGGAACTGGATGTTACCCTTAAAGTAAACATCAGTGATGTATCCTCGATCATCCAAACCTTTGTTCGTTACGATTACAATATCAAAGCCGTTTATATGGACGATTCTATGTTGAATGACCTATATACCGAGCGTTTTGAACTCTTTATGAAATACATGGATCTCTAAAACAAAAGCTTGTGAAAGTTGCAATCTACGGTACGGAAGTTAAAGAAGCCTATCTGCCTGTTTATCAGCGGATATTTCATTTTTTTAGTTCACATGCCGTTGAACTTGTTTTATTTGAAACAATTCAGCAGGGTTTGAGCAGTTATGATTTTCCTGAAGCGCTTCAGTATCCTGTATTCAACCTTGACTCCAAAGTGCTGGAACAACCCGATTTCATCTTATCCATTGGTGGCGATGGTACTTTTTTGAGTGCCATATCATTTGCCCTGGCAGTTGATGCACCCATTGCAGGGATCAATTGCGGGCGCCTGGGTTTTTTGGCCGATATTTCGAGTGATAATCTGGAAGAATCATTGAATCAACTTCTCGTTGGTGACTATCACATCGAGAACCGTTCTTTGCTGCGCATTGTATCGCCCGATCAGCTTTTTTCAGCGTTCAACTATGCTGCCAATGAAATAACGGTCCATAAACTCGACAATTCATCGATGATCAAAATAGATACCTACATCAATGGTGAATTTCTGGCAGGTTATTGGGCCGACGGGCTGATTATTGCAACGCCCACCGGATCAACAGCTTATTCGCTAAGTGTGGGTGGGCCAATCGTAATGCCCGATCTGGCAGGTTTGATCATCACGCCCATAGCACCACACAACTTAACGGTAAGGCCAATGGTGGTTCCCGATAATGTGCTGATTGAGTTGCATATCGAAGGAAGAGGCAATCAATACCTCGTTTCCAGCGATCACCGGTCAATACCGCTCGATTTTTCAATTCCACTCAGCATTAGTATCGCCGACCTGTATGTTAAAATCATTAAAATTAATGGGTTGTCGTTTTATTCTACCCTTCGGAATAAACTCATGTGGGGTGCCGATAAACGGAATTGATTTTTTTAAGACCTTCTTCGCAATTTTTGTTCTGTACCTTAGTTTATAAGGTGAGTCCATCAGGTTTTTTCAGGAATTATATTACTTTTGTTGCTCTTTGAAAAGAGCTGAATCTGGGCTTTCCGGAACTGATTTCCTGATACGTTAAAAGTTTCGGTTTTATATGAATGTAAACTAAAGATCATGCCCTTGAAGCGTATTGTATTAAGTCTGATTGCAATCACTTTTTCGGTAACACTTATTGCACAACAGCGATCGGCCGACCTTGGTTTCTTTGCTGGTGGTGCAACTCCTTTGACCGATTATAGCCGGGTGAACCTTTTATCCTCGGTGAAACCCAATGCAGGCTTGTTTTACCGTTATAATTTTAATTCACGTTACAGCTTACGTATTAACGGTTTGTATGGAATGGTTGGTGCCAATGGTTTTTTGAACGACACCAGCACAGTACGGTCTTTTCAAAAATCAGTACTGGAACTTACAGCTTTGTTCGAAATCAATTACCTCGATTATATCATGGGGGTTGATCGTGCACGGTTCAGTCCTTTTGTTTATTACGGTTTGGGTTTTTCAATGTACAATGGTGTTTTTACAGCATCATTGCCCATTGGTACCGGGGTGAAATATGCCTTTAACAAAAAGTGGGGGATAGCTGCCGAAGTATCAGCACACAAACTTATGAACGATGAGTTGGATAATATCAGCAATCCATATCAGAATCCTTATCTTGGACCGGTCAATGATTATTGGCACAACAACGATTGGATTACCTATTTTGGATTAACTTTGACCTATAAAATTTTCTGGGGAAGTACTCCTTGCCCGGCATACAATAGTTTATACAATTAATGAGTTTTCTGGATCAAATAGAATTGAAAAGGGTACCCGAACATGTGGCCATCATCATGGATGGAAATGGTCGTTGGGCAGCCATGCGTGGAAACGATCGAACTTTTGGACACGAACATGGTGTTGAAGCTGTTCGAGCTTCTATCAAAGCAGCATCAAAAATTGGGGTGAAATACCTCACCTTATATGCTTTTTCGACTGAAAACTGGAATCGGCCTAAATTCGAAATTGATGCCCTGATGACCCTGTTGGTGCATGTGATCAAAGCCGAAACTGATGAGTTGAACCGGAACAATGTACGGCTCAAGATCATTGGTGACCGGAACAGTCTTCCTCGCAGGGTTATCAAGGAGACCGACAAGATGGTTGAAAAGCTGTCCCAAAACACTGGATTGACTGTTGTGATGGCCTTAAGTTACAGTTCTCACTGGGAAATCATAAATGCTGTTAAATGCATTGCAAACGATGTTAAAAAAGGAAAAATAAATCCTGAAGATATTTCACGGGAACGCTTTCATAGCTATCTTTCCACCGCTGAAATTCCAGACCCGGAACTGATGATCAGAACCAGTGGTGAGAAAAGGCTTAGCAATTTCCTGTTGTGGCAGTTAGCGTATTCCGAACTGTATTTTACACCAAAATTGTGGCCCGATTTTACTGAAGAAGATTTTTTCGAAATCATCTTTGAATTTCAACAACGCGAACGCCGGTTTGGCAAAACAAGTGAGCAAATAAAAAACCTAATTTGAAGTAATGGCGAAGAAATTTTCTGTGACAGCCCTATTAATATTGATTTTTTTCAACGTTTGGTCACAATTACCCGACAGTACAAATTTCTCAATTTACTATTCCAGCCCACGTAATTATACCATCGGCGGAATCGATATCGTTGGCATTAAATACCTCGATGCTGATATGTTGCGTGAATACTCAGGCTTGAAAGTTGGCGACGAAATTACTGTACCCGGCGACAAAATCACCGAAGTGATCAAGAAATTCTGGAAACAGGGACTTTTTTCCGATGTTAAAATCAATGCTACCAAAATTATTGACAATCAGCTTTTCCTTGAAATCTTTCTTCGTGAAAGACCCCGTTTGTCATCGGTTAATTACCATGGCGTGAAAAAATCGGAACTCGAAGATATTAAGGAGAAGGTATTGCTGCTCGAAGGAGGGCAGGTGGTTGATGCACAGTTGGTAAACGCCGAACGCATCATCACCGGAATTTTTAAGGAAAAAGGTTTCCTCGATACTGAAGTCAATATTGTGCAACGTGACGATCCTGAAAAGGAAAATGCCATCATCCTTGATATCCATGTAGATAAAAAGGAAAAAGTCAAAGTTGAAGAAATTGTCTGGCATGGTGTAGAAAAAGTTTCAGTGCATAAACTTAACCGGGCCATGAAGAAGACCAACGACAAGCAATGGCGAAACTTCTTCCGACCCAAAAAATTCCAGGAAGATTTGTACAAGGAAGACAAAATCAAATTGGTTGAAAAATACAACGAGCTGGGATTTCGCGATGCCATTGTTACCCGCGATAGTATTTCAAAAATCGAAGGAAGCAATTCCATCAAATTGGATATTTGGGTCGAAGAAGGCAATAAGTATTTTCTGAGGGACATCAACTGGGTGGGCAATACCATTTATCCATCCAATTATCTCAGCAATTTTCTGGGCATCACTAAAGGCGATGTATACAATCAAAAACAGCTCGACGACCGTTTGACCAACGACAACGATGCCCTGGGAAACCTTTACCTCGACAACGGTTACTTGTTTTACAACCTGACACCCGTTGAAGTGAACATCGAAAAAGATTCCATCGATCTCGAAATGCGCATTTACGAAGGGAAACAGGCTACCATCAACCGCATCATCATTGATGGAAACACCAAAACACACGAGCAGGTTGCCCGTCGTGAGTTGTATACTCTTCCCGGAGATTTGTTCAGCAAAACCAAGTTGATGCGTTCCTATCGACAGTTGGCCCAGCTGGGGCATTTCGACCAGGAACGGATTGGCATAGACCCCATTCCCAATCAGGAAAACGGAACTGTTGACATTAAGTATTCCCTGATTGAACGTGCCAACGACCAGATTGAACTCTCGGGCGGCTGGGGGATGGGCATGTTTGTGGGCTCCATTGGATTGCGCTTTACCAACTTCTCGGCGCAGAACATCCTGAACAAGGAAGCCTGGCGCCCGCTGCCATCGGGCGATGGCCAAACCCTCAGTATCAGGGCACAAACCAACGGGAAGTTTTATCAACAGTACAGCTTTACCTTTATGGAACCCTGGTTTGGCGGTAAAAAGCCCAACAATTTTTCCATCTCGATGTACTATTCCAAATATACTCAGAACGATGCTACCTATAACTACAACAGCCCCTATGGCAATTATTACGGTTCGGGATATAGCCCCTACAGTAGCTATGGTGGTTACGGTGGTGGCTATGGCAGTTATGGGGGTGGTTATGGGGGCTATGGCTACGGTTATCAGCCCGATTATTCTGAAGCTCAGGTAACAGGATGGCAAATTACGTATGGAGCCTCGGTTGGTTATGGCTACCGTCTGGAATGGCCCGATGATTATTTTACGGTTTATCATGAATTATCGTTGCAACACTATAATCTGAAGGACTGGTATTATTACTTCCTTACCACCGGCGATATCAACGATTTCAGTTTGAAAACAGTATTCAGCCGGAACTCCATCGACAATCCATTGTATTCACGTCGTGGTTCATCGTTCAGTCTTTCGGCCGAAATTACGCCTCCTTATTCCCTGATCAACGGGAAGGATTATGGCGATACAGATATGACTCAAAAGGAAAAATACAATTTCCTGGAGTACCACAAATGGTTGTTTAACGCCAAATGGTTTACCCCGCTCGATAAAGCCGATAAGCTGGTGTTGCACACCAAGTATGAATTTGGTTTGCTGGGCTATTACAACAAAGACCGCAAATCGCCACTCGAAGGTTTCAAGGTTGGGGGCGACGGCATGTCGGGTTACGATATTTACGGATCGGACAACATTGGTTTACGCGGGTACGGTAACAACAGTATCACTTCCACCTCGGGTGGGGGATCAGCTGCCAATATCTACTCAAAGGCAACCATCGAATTGCGTTATCCCATAACTT
This sequence comes from Prolixibacteraceae bacterium, assembly GCA_016938055.1. Classification (GTDB taxonomy): domain Bacteria; phylum Bacteroidota; class Bacteroidia; order Bacteroidales; family Prolixibacteraceae; genus Roseimarinus. The sequence continues at coordinate 5,591 of JAFGVJ010000013.1, read as the reverse complement.
TGAGCGAATCTGCCCAGATTTATGGGCTCGCTTTCCTCGAAGCAGGAAACAGCTGGTACGATTTTAAGAATTTTAACGTTTTTGATTTGAAACGTGCTGCAGGTGTTGGTGTACGCTTCTGGTTACCAATGTTTGGACTGCTTGGCATCGACTGGGGTTATGGCTTCGATATGCCCAATAACGGCAATTCATCGTCGGCCAAGAGCCAGTTCCACTTCGTCATCGGGCAGCAGTTTTAAAAATGGTATGAATGTTGAATGTGAGCTATTAGCTAAACAGAAATAAATAGTAAAATGAAAAGAATACTCGTCGCATTAGTTTTGATGTTTTCCATGGTTATGGTATCGCAGGCCCAGAAATATGCCTTTGTCGATACAGAATACATTCTGGAAAATATCCCTGCCTACACGGCAGCACAGGAACAACTCGACCAGCTTTCGGTGCAATATCAGAAAGAATTGGAAGCCATTCAGGCAGAACTGGAAAAAATGTACAACGACTTTAGGGCCGAGGCTATTTTGCTTTCGGACGATATGAAACGCAAACGCGAAGATGTGATTGTATCGAAGGAGAAGGAATACCGATCGCTGCAACAAAAATACTTTGGCCGCGAAGGGGATTTGTTCAAAAAACGTCAGGGACTGGTAAAACCCATTCAGGACGACATTTACAATGCCATTAAGGAATTGGCCACCGAAGGCAATTATGCTGTCATCTTCGATAAATCGGGAGGATTAAGCATGCTCTATACCGATCCCAAATACAACCTCAGCGATCAGGTATTGCAAAAGATGGGCTATAATCGATAGAAATTGAAGTTAATTTCTATATTTGCCTTTCGTTCGAAAAATAAATGATTTAGCAATAATAAATTGATTCAAATGAAAAAAGTATTGATTCTTATCGTTCTTTTGGTAGCTGGTTTTGCTACACAGGTAAAAGCACAAACCTTGAAATTTGGCCACCTCGATATTCAACAATTGATTATGGTGATGCCCGAACGTACTGCAGCCCTGTCTGCACTTGAAACTGAAGCCGCCGAATTGGAAGGAATGCTGGGAACCATGCAGGAAGAACTGCAGAAGATGTTTCAGGATTATACCGAAAAACGTGCAACCATGTCGGATTTGGTCCGTCAGGCAAAAGAAGAAGACATTCAAATGAAGCAGCAACGGATTGAAACCTTCCGCATGCAAGCCGACCAGCAGTTGCAAACCAAACAGCAGAACCTGATGAAACCCATCTTCGACAGGGCCGACTCAGCCATTGCCGTGGTTGCCAAAGAACAAAGCCTGATTTATGTTTTCGACGTTAGCTCGAGGGTTGTTTTGTACCAATCACCCCAGAGTGTCGATGTACTTCCTTTGGTGAAAAAGAAACTGGGTATCGAATAGTCGATCCCGCTAAAATATCGAAGAGTCGTTTGTTTTACAGACGGCTCTTTTTTATTTTCGTACATAATTAGACACTAGACACTAGATAATAGTCACTCTAAAACTTAAAACTAATTCTTTAATCTAAAGTCTAATATCTGATATCTAAAGTCTGATATCTAAAGTCTGATATCTAAAGTCTGACATCTAAAGTTTAATATCTCAATAATAAATGACTAATTCCATCAAGCATCCCATTGGCATTTTTGACTCAGGTTATGGTGGATTAACCATCCTGAAAGAAATCAGAAAAGCATTGCCACAGTACGATTACATCTACTTGGGCGACAATGCCCGTACACCTTATGGAACCCGTTCCTTCGATGTGGTGTATGAATACACCCGTCAATCGGTTTTCAGCTTGTTCGAAATGGGTTGCGAGCTGGTTATCCTGGCCTGCAACACGGCATCGGCCAAAGCTTTGCGGACCATTCAGCAAAAAGATTTGCCCGATAAAGCTCCCGGTAAAAGGGTGTTGGGTGTCATTCGTCCAAGTGCAGAGGTTGTTATACACCGGACAAAAACCGGGCATGTTGGTATTTTAGGAACCAGTGGAACCGTGTCGTCACAATCGTATGTTTTGGAATTGGATAAACTGTCTGGCGGAGCATTAACTGTAGTACAGGAGGCTTGTCCCATGTGGGTTCCCATCGTCGAAAACAACGAAATTGATACGCCGGGTGCCAATTATTTTGTACAAAAAAACCTGAAGGCCTTGTTTGAAAAAGATCCGTTGATCGACACGGTGGTACTGGGTTGCACGCATTATCCATTGCTCATTCGTTCCATCAGGCAATACTTGCCCGGAGGCATCGACATTGTAGAGCAAGGTCCCATTGTGGCCGAAAAACTGCTTGATTATCTCCATCGTCATCCCGAAATGGAAATGCGTTGCTCAAAAAACGAGTCCATTCGCTATTTCACTACGGAACATGCTGCCGTTTTTAGCGAGAAGGCGTCGGTCTTTTTAACCGAAGCGGTCGAAGCAGAAACCCTGCATCTTTAGAGACCCAGTTCGTTGCTGATGCCCTGCATGGCGGTGAGACTGATCTGCGCAAATTCATTCAACGGAATTCCGATGGCTTCACACTCCAAAATATTTTCGCGTTTTACCGTTGCTGCAAAAGCTTTTTGTCCCATGCGTTTGCTCACTGATTTTGCTTTTACACTGGCCAGTTTCTGATCGGGATAAACCAGTGTGGTGGCAGTGATTAACCCGGTGATGGTTTCACCGGCTGCCAAGGCATGCTGGAATAGGCTAGTGCGGGCCATGCCTGTTGCCATTTCGTTGTGCATCACAATGGCATCAATGGCTTCATCGCTGAGTTTGCCGCTGAGTATTGCACGAGCTGCAGGACCATGCCGGAGCGGATCGGCCTTTGTTTCTTCTACATCAATGTCGTGCAGCAATCCAGCAAGGCCCCAAACATCCTCATCCTGATTCAAATGTCGGGCAATGGCGCGCATCACTGCTTCAGAGGCCAAACAATGTTTCTTCATGTTTTCTTTCGAAATGTATTGATCAAGCAACTGAAGTGCTTCTGCTCTTGTGATCATATGACTTTGATTTTAAATTGAAACAAAAGTTGATGATTTTTGCGAAATGTACTAAAAACAAGGGCTGCACGCAATGGTACAGCCCCTGGTAAGGTGAGATTAAGGATTATGTAATACTTAAAATTCTTTGCAAGTTAGTGAATTCTTAGTACGCATTGATGATTTGGATGAAATCTTCAGCTTTCAATGAGGCACCGCCAATTAAACCGCCATCGACATCGGGATTTGCAAACAATTCAGCTGCATTTTTGGGATTACAGCTTCCGCCATAAAGGATGGAAATTTCAGCGGCTACATCGGCACCAAATTTGGCAGCCATGGCCTCGCGAATATCTTTGTGCATTTCCTGTGCTTGCTCGGTGGTGGCAGTTTTACCGGTACCAATGGCCCAAATGGGTTCGTAGGCAACAATTATTTTTTTGAAATCACTTTCGCTCAGTTGAAAAATGGTTTCTTCAAGTTGCTGGATTACATAAGCTTTTTGGGAACCGGCTTCACGGATTTCCAGTGGTTCTCCGCAGCAAAAAATTGGGGTCAGGTCGTTCTCAAGCGCGAGAGCTACTTTCTTATTCAGAATGGCACTGGTTTCGCCATAGTATTCACGGCGCTCACTGTGACCTAAAATTACGTAGCCGGCACCGGTCGATTTGACCATGGCAGCCGATACTTCACCGGTGAAAGCCCCTTTGGCTTCAGCTGCACAGTTTTGTGCCGAAACACCAATACGGCTGTTATCAACGCTTTCAAATACTTTAGTAATGTGTGTAAATGGAGTTCCCAATACAACAACAACATCTTTGGCGCCTTTTTCGGCTACAATACTATTTACAGCTACAGCTAACTCAACACCTTCCTGAAGGGTGGTATTGCATTTCCAGTTTCCGGCAACAACTTTTTTCCTCATGGTTATACTTTAATTTGTTTTGATTTCAGATGATTAGAAGTGCAGCAAATTTAGGAAAAACCAAGGAATTAGAAAGTAAACTTCCTATTTTTGATTTTTCGTTAACAATGAAGTAATAAGCTTATGAAAAGCCTCTTTCAGAATCTTGTCATCAAAATAGTTGCCGCGTTCCTCATTTTTGCAGGTTTTGGAATGATCCATGCATCAACACAGGTGATTGAACGCCTGGGAAGTATTTTTATTGGCATTGGCGCTTTGTATTTTATTCTGCTTCTGGTGTTTTATAAACCTTTGGAACAAAAGGAAAATCAACCTAAATAAATCACTGATGCTGCTTGCAGTACGCTGAGAAATTGAATCATACACTGAAGAAACTTCCTGTTGCTTCAATTCATTGTGAAGTAGCCGCAAAGCCATCGAACATTGCATCAAGTCAATGTAAACTCAACACAAATGTGACTTTATTGATTTTTATCCGGTAATTCTGATTCAAAATCCAACTGCTGATCTTCGGATGGATGAAGCAAAATTTCCTCTTTGGCGGTATCAATATCTGGTAGAATAGTTTCAATTGATCCCGAAGGCAGTGTTTCAGGAAGTTCTTCAATGTCGTTATTGCCGAAAATGTCGAAACGGTTTAATGGTCTTTCCTCTTCGCGCCAGATGAAACTTTCCAGTTTACTGTCGGCCGGTACAATTTCAATCATAGGTTTCAGGTTGCCGGTAGTGGCGCCAACAAAAGTGATCCGGTTGATTTGGTTTTCCGACAAGTAAAGAATGATGTTACTGCTTTCAGCCTTGTTGATGCCAATGTAATCCTCTTCGTCGGCGGGAAAGTAAATGGATTGTCCGTTCCCGTTGACATCAATGCGGTACAGGGTTTCTCCTTTGATCAAACCCACCATGTTTTTCCCTTTTATCTGATTGAATTTGCTACTGTCCACCTGTTGTATGATGAAGGCATTGTTTTTCAGGTAGACTTCGTTAGGCGGCTCAGCATTGTTCAGCAACTCGATGAAGTCGGCCGAAAGCTGATTTTCTGACGACCACATCAGCGGATCACGGTAAAGCTGGATGGTAGAATCTTTGGTGTAATAAATGAGTGAATCACAAATCCCCTGAATGTCGGAACGATAAAAGCGAACGTTTGGGTAAGTGATGAGCATTTTGGCTTTATCGGCCGTTGAATCGGGTATGGTATAAAGGGTATCGGCGTGAAGAAAAAGCGAGTCACCTTCGTAATACTGAATCCATACTGCTGAATCTGTCACCATGGCATAACGGTTAAAATCGGAATATCGGGCAGTGTTGCCAGTTATAATCATTTGATTTTCATAATCGTTGATGACAATTTGATCACGGGCATGACCCTCGCCGGTATCATCGTTGTAATAAATGAAATTGGCTTGAAGCTGGGTTTCGCCACGCTTGATGGTAGAATTGCGTTTGAGTTCCGATTCATTGGTTTGGGTATTGAACCACCCGCTATTGGAAAAAATCTGGGTACTATCGCCCACAATGTTGGTAGGGCCTTCGAAAACGGCAATTTGTGTTTCGGTATTGTAGATCAGGGTATCGGTTCGAAGGGTATATTCATCATTCATCAAGCGAACATTGGTGATGAAATGCACCTCGTTGGTGCGGGTGAAATAGGTTCCGGTTTTGCTGTTCAGGGTATTGGTACTGTCTACAATTTT
>JAFGVJ010000137.1 GCA_016938055.1 Prolixibacteraceae bacterium | reverse complement strand
GGACTGCAACAGTTGTCACGCTGAAAATTTCAATCAGGCACAAGCACCAGACCATGGAGCTGCAGGCATCCCAACTACCTGTGAAGAATGCCACACGCCAGTCATCTGGAAACCTTCAAGCTTTAGTCACAGCTCAACAGGATTTGAACTCACCGGCGGACACCGTCTTATTGAGCAATGTTCCGATTGTCACAAAGGTAGCCTGGTCAATAACAGTCAGGAATGTATCTCTTGCCATCAGGTACAATACGATTATGCACCACAGCATAAACAATTCGGATACCCCTTGCAATGTACCCTATGCCACACCACCAACGATTGGTTGGAGACCAGTTTCAATCACTCGCAAACCAACTTCCCGTTGACAGGTCAACATGTTGGCGTTGACTGTAATAGTTGCCATACCAATGGATTTGCAGGAACATCAGTAGAATGCAACTCTTGTCATATTTCCGATTATCAGTTGGTTCAGTTACCATCCCATGTAGCAGCAGGACTTCCAATAAATTGTAGCGATTGTCATACCACTTCAGGATGGAAGCCTTCAGGATTTAACCATTCCACTACCGGTTTTTCTTTAACAGGCGGACACAGTTCAATTGAACAATGTTCACAATGTCATCAGGGAACTGTAAACAATGCCAGTCAGGAATGTATTTCATGCCATCAGGCACAATACAATGGAGCACCAAATCACCAGTCACAGGGATATCCAACCAGTTGCACCATGTGCCATACCACCAACAATTGGCTGGAAACAAGTTTCAATCACTCGCTAACCAACTTTCCGTTAACGGGTGCGCATACTACAGTTGACTGTTCATCGTGCCATGCCAATGGTTTTACAGGTACATCAACGGAATGTATCAGTTGCCATCAAACTGATTACAATGGAACAAGCAATCCGAATCATGCAGCCGCAAATTTTCCGGTAGATTGCGTCTCGTGCCACAGTGTGAACGCCTGGACACCAGCCACCTTTAATCACGATTCACAATATTTTCCCATTTACAGCGGGGAACACAGGGGTGAATGGAATTCCTGTACCGATTGCCATACCAATTCATCGAACTATGCTATTTTCAGTTGCATCAATTGCCATGAACACAACAAAACCGATATGGATAAGGAACACAGGGGGGAAAATGGATACCGTTATGAAAGTACAGCCTGTTTAAGTTGTCATCCTCAAGGTAAAGACTGATTATCAATTTAAAAACAAAAAAGTGCGAATACTGCTACTTATTCTTACATTGTACGGAACCATTGCGGCCATGAAGCAATCACCACACGGCCCGAATTTAAAACACGACTGTTCTGCATGTCATACAGCCAGCGAATGGACCATCGATTTGAAGGCAATTCCTTTTGATCACAATGGAACCGGCTTTGTGCTTGAAGGACAACATCGCCAACTGGAATGCAAGATGTGTCATTCAGCACTGGTTTTCGAAGGAACAAAAACCAGATGTGTCGATTGCCACTCCGATGTGCACCAGCAAACGCTTGGTTTCGATTGTGCTCAATGCCATAACAGTTCAACATGGATTATCGAAAACACCATGGATATCCATCGGCAAAGCAGGTTCCCATTGTTGGGGATTCATGCCCTGACCGATTGCAATAGTTGTCATCCTTCAGCATCTTACTTAAAGTTCGAGTCGTTGGGGGTAGATTGTTTCGATTGTCACAAAGAAAGTTTCCTGGCAACAACGCAGCCAAACCATATTGAGGAAGGATATTCCACCAACTGTTTGGATTGCCATAGTGCAAAATCGTATGAATGGACTGCTTCCGGTTTTAATCATGATTTTTTCCCGCTTACAGAAGGACACCGAGGTCCAGGTTGTGCCGATTGCCATGGCGAGAACAAATATGGCAGTATTTCGGCTGAGTGTGTCGATTGCCATTTGACCGATTTTAATCAGGCCGAAAATCCGGTTCACGATCCCAATGCTTTTTCCAGTCAGTGTACCGAATGTCATACTACCAGCCCTGGATGGAAACCAGCCGATTACAGGATTCACGATTCCAATTCGTTTCCAATTTATTCGGGAAAACACCAGGGAGAATGGAACAAATGCACCGATTGCCATGCCAATACCGATAATTATTCCATCTTCAGTTGCATCGATTGCCATGAACACAGCAAAGCAAAAATGGACAATGAACACGATGATGAACGGGATTATCAATACGAAAGTAATGCTTGTTTGGAATGCCATCCGCAAGGAAGAGAGGATGATGATTAAATGAGGGTAACCATGAGAAAATTGATGTTTGTAATGATGTGTTTGATGTTTTTCTCTTCAGCTTTTGCTCAGGAAAAAATCGAAATTTCAGGTGTGGTTACTTACCTGACCACACAAAATGTGTATGTAAAATTTTTATCGGCCAAAAAGATCAGTCAAGGTGACCAGCTTTTTCAGCGCATCGATGGGGTATTGCAACCTGTTATGACAGTTGAGCAGCGATCGTCGGTTTCGGTAGTTGGAAAAACCATTGGTGAGGTAAAGTTTGAAGTTGGCGATCAACTCATTGCATTGATCGATGAAGATCAAAAAGTTGTTGAGGGAATTATTAATGAAAGTGAAAAGCCGGTAACTGACCAGCACATCAATCAGCCAATTGAAAAGGAAGCTAAAACAAGCGAAAGAAAACAGGACATCAAAGGGAGGATATTGTTAACATCGTATTCCAATATTTCGAACCTTGATTCCACTGCTACCCATCGTTTACGCTACACTTTCTCCTTCAATGCAGCCAATATCACAAATTCCCGTTTTTCGTTCGAAAGCTATATTTCGTTTGCCCATAAATTGAACGATTGGGCAGCCATACAGGAAAATATTTACAATGGATTGAAAATTTATAGTTTGAACCTTAAATACGATGTAGGTAAATCAACTTCCATCTGGCTGGGACGAAAAATTAATCCCAAAATCTCCAGTTTGGGAGCCATTGATGGTCTTCAGTTTGAAACCACTATGAAGCAATTTTATTTTGGCGCAGTTACAGGTTTTCGACCCGATTATACTGACTATAGCTTAAATCGTAATTTATTGGAATACGGTGCTTTCGTGGGTCATAAATACCAATCGAAAAAAGGGAATGCCCAAACCTCGCTGGCACTTTTTCAACAAAATAATAATGGGAAAGTCGATCGTCGGTTTTTATATTTTCAACACGACAATACCTTATTGCCAAAACTGGGCATCTTCTATTCCACTGAGCTCGATTTATACCGTTTACAAGATGGGCAGCCTGTGTCGGACATCATCCTAACCAGTATGTATTTTTCGGTGCGCTACAGGCCTTTCAAAACACTATCTATTACTGGATCATACGATAATCGAAGAAATGTAATATATTACGAAACCTTCAAAAATTACATAGACAAATTGTTGGAAGATGCTACGAGGCAAGGTGTACAGTTACGGTTGAATTACCGACCTTTAAAATTCATGACAACCGGATTGTCGGGCAGTTACCGCATGCGCGATAACGATTTGCATCCTACCCAAAATGCCAACGCATTTGTTACTTTTAACCAGGTCCCGTGGATTGATGCTTCGTTAACTCTTTCGGCCAATGTTTTGCAAAATAGTTATATATCGGGTCAAGTTTATGGATGTAGGTTGAACAGGGATTTTCTTTCGGGGAAAATGAATACAGGGCTAAACTATCGTTACGTAAACTACGTTTATTTGAATGTTGCCGGTACTTTAAAACAGCACATTGCAGAAGCCGATGTTACCTATCGATTGAACCGAAACTTCTCGGTTTCGTTTAATTATGAATTAACTTTGGAAGATCAAATCAACTATCATCGTGTTTATTTTAGCCTGATGAAACGGTTTTGATTGCACCTTTACCTAATATCAGCAAGTCATCGGATGACTTGTTATCAGGCAGTAAGTAAATAGTGAGTTTGATGTCCTTTTACGAAGCAGTCATCCGATGACTATCAGTATTTTAGAGCTTGTTTTTCGATTTTAAGGCTTAAAATAATTTCAGTAGTATATTATTTAAAAAATTAAGATGATCATGAGAAAATTTTGGATAGTAATCATTTCTGTATTCGCATTCATGGCCTGTAATTCTTCCATTAAAAAGGAAGGAGCAGAAAGTGCTGAAAATACCGGCAGCCCGTTTCTTCAAAAGGTAGAAGTCAGGGAAGTCATTCAAACATCTAATTACACCTATTTAAATGTGGAAAACAAACAAGAAAAATATTGGATAGCCATTTCGAAAGATGAAATCAATGTAGGTGATGAGCTGTTTTATTTTGAAACGAATGTTACCTCAATGGAAAATTTCCACAGCAAAGAACTTGACCGCGATTTTGATCGGGTATTGTTTGTCAGTAAGATTTCGAAGGAGAATAGTGGAGCCTTTCAGCTTGGGCATCCACAAACAGTAACCGCGGCTCACTCTGGCCGCAAACAAGCTGATCCTTCTACCGACATTCGTGTGAACAAGGCTGAAGGTGGTATTACCATAGCTCAGCTGTATGAAAACCCTCAAAGCTTTTCTGACAAAAATGTGAAAATAAGTGGAGTAGTTGTAAAGGTGAATAAGCAGATTATGGGACGAAACTGGGTGCATATTCAAGATGGGACCAAATTCAACAATGAATATGATTTAACTTTCACAACGCTCGATGTGGTTGAATTGAACGATGTTGTTGTTATTGAAGGCAAAGTGAGTATTGATAAGGATTTCACTTCGGGCTACTTTTATCCGGTGATTGTAGAAGATGCCAAGGTTTTGAACTAACATGTCAATATTGGCAAGCACGATAATATTCAGCAATTTAATTGAGTGTTAAGTCGAATTACTGAGCGATCGATTATTGATTGATTTCCGCTAATCGTTTTGTAGTTTTGGGTTTTTCAAAGCGCTATCAATCTTTACTGCTAAACCTCCAATAAAATGAAAGCCATTGTCTATCAAAAAAGGGGAACCCCCGAAAAATTGATCCTGAAAGAAGTTGAAAAACCGGTTCCCGGCGACCACGAAATTCTGGTAAAGATTCATGCCACCTCACTGAATGCTGCCGATTATCGTTCCATGCAAATGGGGCTCATTCCCAAGCGGAAAATCTTTGGGGCCGATGTTGCCGGAATTGTAGAGGCTGTGGGGCCCAAAGTGACCTTGTTCAATGACGGTGATGCCGTAATGGGAGACCTTTCGAACGCTGGCTTTGGTGGCCTGGCACAATACGTCACAGCCGATGAAAAGGTGTTTGTGCACAAACCTGAAAATATTTCTTTTGATGCTGCTGCTGCTTTACCGCTTGCCGGGCTCACAGCGCTGGTTGGCCTTCGCGACAGAGGAAAACTGCAGAAGGGTGAAGAGTTTTTGTTAGTAGGCAGTGCCGGTGGGGTAGGAACTTATGCCCTGCAACTGGCCAAATTTTTTGGGGCCAGGGTCACTGCTGTTTGCAGCACCCACAATGTTGAGCAAACCCTGAAGCTGGGAGCCGATGAAGTGATTGATTACAATACGACCGATTTTACCACCTTGCCAGGGTGTTACGATTTGGTGTTGGCCGTGAACGGGAATCGTTCTTTACGCAGCTATTACAAAATGCTGAAACCCGGGGGCCGTTATGTGATGGTGGGTGGTTCATTCAGGCAGATTTTTCAAGCACTGCTACTGGGTTGGCTATACTCTTTCGGATCAAGAAAAATGACTGCACTTTCATTCAAACCTCTCCGCGACGACCTTCGTTTTTTAGCGCAACTGATGCATGAGGGCTACCTTCAGGCAGTCATCGAAAAGCATTATCCTTTGGATGAAACGGTTGCTGCCTTCAAATACCTGCGCCAGGGACATGCCCGGGGGAAAGTGGTGATACATCTTCCCCATGAATAGCCTTCAACTTCATGATGGCAATGCAGGGTTTCTGCCGATAGTTTTGGGGCTATATATTGAAAAATGAGACTGTTTCTTTTAACTGCTGTGCCTGGGCATTCAGTTCCTCAGCACTGGCAGCCATTTCTTCGGCCGAAGAGGCATTCATCTGGGTAATTTTATTCAGCTCAGAAATGGCGCTATTAATTTGTTCAGCCCCACTGTTCTGCTCAAAACTAGCCCTGCTCACATCCTGAATCAGCGTTGATGTTATTTCCACTTCAGGAATGGTTAAGGAAATCAGTTCAGCAGCATTCAGGGTGGCGCTTACACTGGTCCGTGATTGTTTAACAATTTCATTGGCTGCTGTTTTGCTGTGCTCGGCCAGTTTCCTGACTTCTGAGGCAACAACGGCAAATCCTTTCCCGTGCTCACCGGCCCTGGCAGCTTCCACTGCGGCATTGAGGGCCAGAATATTGGTTTGGAAGGCAATGTCGTTGATGATGTTGATTTTGTCCGAAATGTCTTGAATGGATTGAAGGCTGTCCTGGGCCGAAATCCCTACTTTATTCATGTAGTCCAGTACATTTTCGGCCTTTAATTTTGTTTGTTGGGTATTGGTGGTGTTCATCTGAATGGTGGCCATCATTTCTTCCATCGATGCCGATACTTCTTCTACCGAGCTGGCCTGTTCGGATGCACCCTGGGATACCTGAATGGAATTGGTGCTCATTTGCTGACTTGCTGCTGCAATTTGATCGGCCCCCGAAATGATGGATTGAATAATACCACGTAATTTGTTGATCATTGTTTGCAAGCTGTTGGCAATTTCTCCCAATTCATCGTTACTGTTAATTTTTAGTTTGATTTTCAGATTTCCTTCTGAGATGTTTTTGCTGGCAAACAGTATTTCAGTGAAATATTTGTTGATTCTTCGAACAATCAAAATGCCAATGATTATGGCAATGACTGCAACAATGATTCCCAAACCCGATATTTGAAAAATGGAGGACTTCACATTTTTATAAACGGGCGCCATATCGCTGTTAACGATGAAAAGCCCGCGAATGTTTCCGGCAGCATCATTTGAAGCGGTTGTTTTGTGGCAGAAGGTACAGTTCTTCGTGTTATCGTAATAAACCGGCCTGATGATCCTCAATTTTTTGGTGCCGGCATCACGCTTCTCCATATCGGTGAGTTGTTGTTCGCCAATGGTGTGTATAAAACCAATTTCTTCATCGGTGGCTAAATGATTGGGATTGAGTGGGTTTTCTGATACAATTCTGAATTGATAAGAACCCTTCAGCAAATCTTCTTCATTGCTCGAGAAAGTGTCTTCGGACATGCTGCCGTCCTCGTGATAACGTAAGAAATGCATAACGTAGAGATCAAGAATGGCATTGCTTTTATCTGTCAGGTCGGCAATTCCTTGTCGGTAGATCCTTATGGATGATATGCTTAGTGCAATTGCACCACTAAAAAGTACTGGCAGGATGACCAATAACAAAAGTTTATTCCTGAGTGACATTTTGTTGAGTTTTTGTTGAAGTTTTTGAGTGTTCGTTGTTCATTGTGGTTTACATGGGTTGAGCTTCATGTTTGTTCTGTTCATTGAAGGGCTTCTATACTGTTTGTAAGCAGGGCTTTGGTGTAACGAAAGTTATGTGCCCCAAAGCTTTTGTCTTCTACTACAAAAAGGTAATTCAATATAACGGCCGCTTCTTTTTGGGTCAGCGTAAGCGGTGCTATCAGGTGCCCGTGATCGTCAAAAAATCCCTTTGCCATGAGCTTTGAGTTCAGCTCTTCGATCAAAGCCGTGATTTCTGCTCTGTTGGGTACGATCATGCCGTTGATTTCACTCACTGTTCCATGACAATCGGCAGTGAAACAACCCGTGTACTGATAGGCCTCACTGCCCGATACGGTCGTGTATTTGACCCCCATCTGATGGCCACCGCCCAATACCCCGGTTGCCGGAGACATGTGGCAGGTTACACAACCATTGTAGACCATTTTGGTGTGGGCTGAGTTGAGGTAAGGCATACTTCCCTTGATCTCTACCGGGCCTGTTGACATGAACATGTTGGCTTGTGGTGCATGATGAGGCCCGTAGTGTATGCTCGAAATGGTCACCTTTTCGGAAGATGACAAATCAGGATAGGGAGAAATCGGGCGTGCCTGATGACAGTTCACACAAAGGTTCGATTGCCCATAGTTGTAAATATCACCATTCATTAAAGTAATTGAATCGGTGGTACGTAAGGCAAAATCATCTGAAGTGAAGGTCTCATGGATGGGATGACAGGTTCGGCAATTGATGGGAGTTGGATTGTCAACATTGACATCGGTACTGTCGATGATAAAATTTCTGAATCCCATGCTGGTATGACAACGGGCACAGCCGGCAGTCGATCGGTTGGTATTGGCTCCGGTGGCGTGGGTGGAATGGTTGTATTGCTCGATCCTTGCCACAAGAAATTCCGACATGTTGTGGCATTCGCTACAGGTTTGGGCACCATCTTTCCCGTCTTCTCCATCGAGACCGGGAAGCCCCTGGGGACCTTCTTTGGTGCACCCTGTAAAAAGGAAACTACTCAGCAGTATCATAACTGCAAAACCGGTGGTATGGATGATGTGGTTGAATTTCATGATTTTTGGTTTAGTTGTTTTGGTATCATTCAATCATGAATGGCATTATTCTTTTTGCAATGTTCTTACATAGTTGACTACCGCCCATTTATCTTCCTCGCTGGGAATAAGTTTTATGAAATCCGGACGTTCACCTTCGCCTACAAACGACATGTAATAAATTTCCCCATCGCTGTATTTTGTCATATGAGCTGTTGTTAGATTTCCGGGAGGAATTTTCAGGTTCTTACTCATAACGCCATCGCCAAGTCCTGCTTTACCATGGCAGGAAACACAGTGCCGGTTAAACGTTCTTAATCCGGTCATTTTTAGGGACTCATCGCCCTTGTGTGGATTAACTTTTTCCTTATACTCTGATGGAATTGTAGTTTTATTCCCGCTTTGTGCGTAAACTAAAACGCTGGTAAATACGATAAGCATCAGTGTTAAAGTGTAGTTCAATAAATTTCGTTTCATCTTGTTTTGATATTTGGTGAGTTGTTATTGTTACGAGAAATTATACAATCGGGTGATGGTGAAACCAAACCTGACCTGGCCTTTCAGCCATTGCAGCTGATTGTACAGCGTGTTGTGCTGGGGCACAAAACTTTCGGTGGTGGAAACATACAGATGAAAAACATGGGCACTGGTTCTGATTTCCCAACCCAAGCCAATGTTGGGCTGTGGGGGATTGATGAATTCCCGGTGCTCGGTGATTTTCTCCACTTTCAGGGGCATATCGTATTGAAATAAGATGGCCGATTTGTAATTGATGCTGATTTTTCCATTGATCCCCACCCCGATTTTGTCATGGTCGATACCCGGTTCAGTTTTGTTGTAATGGGTAAAACTTGCATGGGCCTGAACCGATACATAATCGTTGAATTTTCGGCTGATGATCAATTGCGAAAAATAGGAAAACCGATTGCTGAAGCGATAATTGATTCCAAAATTGTTGCTGTGCCTGGCATCAAGTGCCATGTTGGAGTATAGTGTTACAGCAAATGGTACCTTGTTTTTACGGGTTTGTTCCAGTAAGGTATATTTTACCGCAAAATCGTTGTACATCCTCAAACGGTTCAGACCATAACTGATCTGAAGATTTGTTATGGGCACATAATTGACCCCCAGCCGAATAAATGATCCGGCAGCATACAGACCAAAAATATCGCTGATCCCATTGTCAACGGGACCGAATTTATGTTGGATCACATATTCGAAGGTTTTTTCAACAGGGATGAAGGTTGTTTGATTGTCAAGCAGCATTCCGCTCAGGAATGGTTCCTTAACCGGCAAATCTTTGACCCTGGTTTCAGTGGCTTCTTCCTGCCCCAACAATTGAAGGGATAACAAGAGTGTGAGAACAAAGCATATTGTTTTTGACATACTGAGTGGTTTGGCTAGTTGTTTTTGGCACCCTGTGTGATCCATGTCAACACCATTTCGGCTTCTGCCGGTGTGTATTTTTTAAACTGATGATGGGATGTACCAGGATTGGGAAACAGATAGATAATACTAAGTTCCGGATTTAAGGTGTCAATCAGCTGGGGGACGATTGCAGCATAGGCCTTTTCAGCCGACAAATCGATCTCTTGATAATCTGAATGATGACAGGTAACGCATCTGTTGTTGGCGAATATGGTTTGTATTGTTTCGGAGAAGCTAACAGGGATGTCCTTGTCAATAGCTTCAACTTCGACAAATTCATATTCACAGGAAATTAAACACAGAAAAAGTACACCAAACACGAGTTTAAAGCCGGACAGTAATATTTTCATTTTCAGGGATCGCTTAATAAAACCAATTCACAAATTAACGAGAATGAAATCATTAGTCAATGGTTGACAATAATTTATCATTGATCTAAATAAAAACAGAATCTTCCTTGAGATGATGGTCATTCAGTTGTTTTGTTGAGGGTTAAAGATTGATTCAATTTACAGGAAATAAAAAAACCCCGCCTTTGCAGACGGGGCTTTTCAGTTGATTTAGTTGAAAAAATATTGATTGGTTAATCTTTAATCTTCTTTTTGTTCTGCTTCGTAAGCTTTTAAAAGTTCTGTCTGAACATCGGCTGGTACTTTGTCGTAGGCATCAAACTCGAGTTTGAAATACCCACGGCCACCGGTGAGCGAACTCAGCGAGGTAGAATATTTGTCCATTTCTTTGATCGGAACTTTGGCCGAAATAATTTCGTAGCCTTTTTCGCTGCCCATTCCCATGATCAAAGCACGGCGTCCCTGAAGATCGCTCATTACATCACCCATGCGTTCGCTTGGAGTGAAAACTTCGAGGTTATAGACGGGTTCCAGGATTTTTGGTGCAGCTTTTTTGAAGGCGGCACTAAAGGCCTGGCGTCCGGCAAGTTTGAATGAAATTTCGTTGGAGTCAACCGGGTGCATTTTACCGTCGTAGATGCAAACACGGATGTCACGGGCATAGGAGCCGGTCAGCGGGCCTTCTTCCATTTTCTCCATGATCCCTTTCAGGATGGCCGGATGGAAACGGGCGTCGATGGAACCTCCCACAATGCAGTTGCAGAAGACCAGTTTTCCGCCCCATGGCAATACATGTTCATCTTTTCCACGCATGGAAACCAACCATTCTTTTCCATCAATTTTGAAGGATTTAGGATCGGGCATGCCTTCTTCGTAGGGTTCAATAATCATGTGTACTTCACCAAACTGACCCGAACCACCCGATTGTTTTTTGTGCCGGTAATCCGACTGTGCTGCTTTGGTAATGGTTTCACGGTAGGCCACTTTGGGTGACAAAAACTCAATGGCAATTTTGAATTCGTTTTCGAAATACCATTTGATCACGTTGATGTGGTACTCGCTTTGTCCTTCAATGATGAGCTGTTTCAGCTCTTTTGAATGATAAACCAGGAACGAAGGATCTTCTTCTTTCAATTTGTGCAGCAATTCACCCACTTTTTCGTCGTCGTTTTCACTGACCGCTTTGATGGCTGTAGTGTACAAGGGTCTTGGGAATTCAACAGGTGCATACTGAACATCGGCCTCTTTGGTGCAGAGGGTATGGTTCATTTTGGTTTCCTTCAGCTTCACGGTAACGCCAAGATCGCCGGCACAGAGCTCGGTGACTTTGTTCCTGGTTTTACCATCAACCACAAACAACTGCGACAAGCGTTCCTTGCCTTGTTTGTTGGTGTTGATCAGGTCCATACCTTCGGTCACTGTCCCCGACATCACCTGGAAATAGGTAACTTCGCCAATGTGTGATTCAATACTGGTTTTGAAAACAAAGAGTGAAGCCGGACCCGAAGCATCCATCGTTACGGTTTTTCCGTTGATTTCTTTGCGCATCGG
>JAFGVJ010000136.1 GCA_016938055.1 Prolixibacteraceae bacterium | reverse complement strand
ATGGCATCCACCTCTTTGGCGATGGATTCTTTGGAACGGCTGGCAATGAACTTGCCCTGGTGGGCCGAAATGGTACAAAACGAACAACCGCCAAAACAGCCTCGGTGGGCATTGATGGAATGTCGGATCATTTCGTAGGCAGGGATGCGTTTATCCTTGTAGCGCGGATGCGGCATTCGGGTATAAGGTAAATCAAAAACCCGGTCAATTTCACCTTCGGCCATGGGGGGATATTGCGGATTGATCACCAGCCACTGGTCGTATGTTTTTTGAACCAGATGCCCGCCTATCCACCGGTTCGATTGCTCTTCCACATGTCTGAAATTGCTGGCATATTTGATTTTATCGGCCAGACAATCTTCATGACTGTTTAGCCACGAGGTTTCAGGATGTTGTTTCAGGTGAACCGGTTCTTCGGGCTGTAACCAGGCTGTTTGGGGTACATCCCTGATCTCGGCAAGTTTTGCTCCTGCCTTCATCTTGTTCACCACCTCGATGAGGGATTTTTCGCCCATGCCATAAATCAGCAGGTCGGCTTTGGTATCGTGAAGGATAGATGGCTTGAGTTGGTCGCTCCAGTAATCGTAATGCGTAACCCTGCGCAACGAAGCTTCAATGCCCCCGATAACGACAGGCATTTCGGGATACAGTTTTTTCAGGATGTTGCAATACACCACGGTGGCATAATCGGGGCGCAGGTCGGGACGTCCGTCGGGCGTGTAAGCATCGTTGGAGCGCATGCGCTTGTTGGCCGTGTAGTGGTTCACCATGCTGTCCATGCAGCCGGCAGTAACGGCAAAAAAAAGTTTTGGAACACCAAGTTTTTTGAAGTCGCGCAAATCATCGCGCCAGTTGGGCTGGGGTACAATGGCTACTTTTAGTCCTTCGGCTTCGAGTACACGGCCAATGACCGCCGTACCAAACGAAGGATGATCCACATAGGCATCGCCACTGAACAAAATCACATCGGGCTGATCCCAGCCCAGGGCTTTGATCTCTTTCAGCGAAGTGGGCAGCCAGTCAGTAACTTTCCGGTAAAAGGGACTTCGGTTTTCCATTGCCGCAAAGGTAAGCAAAAAGCTTTAAAAAACGGAGTTTAAAGTCTGATTAACCATGCCATGCCCTTTGACGCTGTGACAAGTTGTTCAGGGTGTCGATGGTGATGTTCACATCATTCACGATCTGAAAGTCGAACATGCCAACGCAAATAAAATCTGCCCCGTTCTCAAAGGCCCATTTGAAGCCGTCTTCGGGTTCAATGGCACCGGCTGCCAATACTTTAAATCCCATTACAGGAACTTTTGCCCGGTTTACAAATTCAACGGTCCGATCGGGATAGAGGCAAAACAGGTTGTCGTGAAACTTGTTGTGATCGGCATTTTTATGCCCGTCGACCTCGAAAGGGATCCTGTTTTCCATGGGGTGGGCCGACCAGTAACGATCGTGGTGCATGGTTTTCATGTAATAATCGGGGATGATACCTTCGTTTTCACAAACAATCAGGGCATCGATGGTATGGGAAGCCAGTCCGGCGGTATAACCCTGGCGCCTGATGTGGTCCATCATTTTTTGAATCACCTCGGTTTTCCCGTCTCGTACCAGCCAGTCGCACCAGTTGCCCTGGATTTGAATAATGTCCACCCCAAAATCAATGGCCTCATCAATGTATTTGTAATAATCGTTGTTGTCCATGTCGGGGCCTACCTGGCTGATCACTTTCAATTTGCTGCCGGTTACTTTCTTGTACTTCTGCAAAAGTGCATTGGAGGGAAAGCCAATGTTGATGGTGTTGATACCGGCTTGTTCGGCCAGCATCAGGGTCTCGAAGACTTTCTTTTCAGTGTTGTAAGCTTTAAAAAGCGAAGGAACGTAAAGCAAATCACGCGAATGGGCCCAACCCCCTATGAGGTTGCCTCCGGCCACCAAACGGCTGATCTCGTGCTGGCCAATTTTCCCTTTGGGCAGCTCACCTTTCAACTCACTGAGTGCTTTTCGGCCTATCTGAATGGTGGCCCCGGTGGTTCCGTCGGTACCGTAAAGCTGTTGCTGGCGGAAAGCCCCCCAACCCAGCAAGCCCAAAGCCGGTAAGACTACCAGGTTTTTCAAGGTCTCACGGCGGGAAATGATGCCATTATCCACTTCGGTACTGATGGTATTGTTCTTCTTTTTGCTTTGAATAAGATAGGGTTTCAGGGCCATCAAACCATAGCCTTTTTCTTTGGTCAACATAATAAGCGTCAAGGCAAGGGCTTCAATAAAGTTCTTGTTGACAATATAGGAAGCTCCTTCTGTAAAGCCATGAATGCCGGCACCAAACGGAGGATAGGCAAAGTAATACACCATGAGTAAAGCGATGCCTGCTCCGGCAGCCCAACGAGTTCCAATGCCCATAAAAAGTGCCAGGCCAATCAAGATCAAAGCCCAAATGTTCAGCGGATCGATGATGGCCATTAAACTTTCCGATGCCGCCATCCAATGATAAAACCCTGAGAAAGGTCCAATGGCATGGCTCAGATAACTTTCGGACGACCAGTTGTCCGATAACAACTTCGATAAACCTTCGTAGGTAAAATGCCAGGCTATGGCACAACGCAACAAGGTAATCAGCCACTTTTTCATAATCAGAATTGATTCGTTATTTCTTTTCCGGCACCCAAAAATCATCCTGTGTTAAGCCGCAGGTTTTGATCATTTCCCGTGTGTATGATGAACCGTCGAAGTTCTTGTCGATGTTGTTGGTGCCCATGGTGAATTTGATACCTGCCGCTTTTGCCCGCTTAATAAAAGTTGCGGATGGAATCCTGAAACGGTTGTTGATTTCGATGGCCACCCCGGCTTCTTTGGCGGCATTGATCACCCTGTCCATCCGTTCGATGGTCCAGAACTGGTCATAGCGGTCGGCCATTTGTTCGGGCAGGTAGGTGGGATTCACGTAGATATCGATGGGTTCCGTGGCGATGATGCCGGCTGCCGTTGTTGCCAGGTAGTCCATGAATTCTTCCTCATTGTCAACATAGGTTTCTTCCGGAATCCAGATTCGGTTACGGCGACCCTTGGCGTCGGTAAAGGTCATGGCATCGGTGAATACATAATCGAATTGGGCAATGGCTTCGGGCGAAAACAGGTGGAGCCATTCCCGTCCTTCGGCCTGCATGCCCACGTAAAACTGAGGGTATTGGCTCATGTACTGCCGGAAGGAATCAACCTGGGCGTCGGTTTGTACAGGGAAACCCAGACCGCAGTTCACAGCTATGCCGTAAGGGATGTTTTCGGCTTCCGATTTTTTGATGGCCTCTTCGATGGTCAAATCACCTTTGAGGTGCACGTGCAGGTCAATCAGTTCAATTTTTTCAGGCTGGCAAGCGAAGATGACGATCGCAACGAACAGAAAAGTAAGGTTTTTCATCATTGTTAGGTTTTTTACGAAAATAAGTAAAAATTGGCAGATGTTGATGGATGTATTCAATTCCGGTAGCCTAACCTTTCTGACTGATCTCGATCAGTTTTTCATAATCATTGATCTCAATGTTTTTTCCATTGATGGTAATCAATTGGTCGTTCCTGAATTTGGTGAGTATTCGGGTGGTGGTTTCAACGGTCATGCCAGCCAGTTCAGCCAGTTCTTTCCGGGAGAGTTCCAGATTGAAAGAATTTTTCTTATAGATCCGGTTCGAAAGGCACAGCAACACATCGGCCATTCTGCCAAAGGTTTGTTTATGGGTAAGACAAAAGAAACGGCCATAATTAATGAGGGTATGTTCACACATCAGATCGATAATGCGTTTGGCAAAACGGGCATTTTGGCCAATGATTTGCCGCATAACCTGTATGTCGATCAATTCAACAGTTGTATCAATATAAGCTTGAACTGAATAAAAGAAAACAGAATTTTCTTCACTGAGAAATGATATGCCCAGCAGGTTCACTGGAGGGAGTATTTTCAGGATAAGAATGTCTGTGCTGTTGCGATCGGCAATATAAATTTTAGCCAAGCCCTTGGTGAGCAAACCTATGTGTGTAGCAAATGTGCCTTGTTTAAAAATGACTTCACCTGCTTGATATTTCACTTCAACACTGCTTTTTTTTATCAACTCAAGCTCATCGTCAGTGAGTGATTCAAAAATTTTTTCATCCGAGAACGAGAAAGAACAACTGTATGGAACTGATGTATTTGTTGGCATAGTTAAATATTTATGGGGCGAAAATAATCATTTTGATCATAAGATCTATTGACGGCCGTCAATGATTTTTAAGGGCAAAATCAAGGAGATGGCCGATGCGCCGCATATTGATTTTCTCTTCTATCACCAAGGGTGTAGGTATTTTTGAACCATTCAAAACACAAACAATTGATGCTATGAAAGGAAATTTAAAAGAGCGGTTGGAAACGTTGGCAGTGGTGGTGTTGCTTCCGATTTTCACTGCTGTTGTCATTTTTCAGTTTAAACAAACAACCAGTAAACCGGTAAAAGTTACCGCAGTGATGCAAGCTGAATATCAATCAGCAGCCGATCATAGTCAATATCCAATTCTTCAGCAAAATTTTGAAACACCTCAGGCCGTTACGGCTGCTTGTTTAACTTGCCACACCAAGCGTGACGAAGAAATCATGGCAACGGCACACTGGCGCTGGGAACGTACTGAAGAAATTCCCGGAAGGGGAGAAGTGACCATCGGAAAGAAAAACCTGATCAACAATTTCTGTACTGGAGCACAAGGAAACAATGGTTCCTGTATGCGTTGTCATATTGGTTATGGATGGGAGGACAAATCGTTCGATTTTGAAAATCCCACGAACATTGACTGTTTGGTTTGCCACGACCAAACAGGAACCTATTTTAAACAAAATGGCAAGGCTGGAATGCCTGCTACTGCTGCAACTGCCAATGCCCAGTTTCAGGTTCCCGATTACAATAATGTAGCGTCGAATGTTGGCTTGCCAAAACGCAACAACTGCGGGGTATGTCACTTTTACGGAGGCGGTGGTAACAATGTCAAACATGGCGATTTGGAGGAAGCATTGCTCGATTGCTCCCGTGATGTTGATGTTCACATGAGCTCTGAAGGACTCAACATGCAGTGTGTTGATTGCCATACTACCGAAAACCACAACATTAAAGGGAAGGCATATTCGGTTTCGTCGGCAAATACCAACAGGGTAAGCTGTGAACAGTGCCATACAACTACTCCTCATCAAAACAGGATGTATGACCACCACACCGAAAAAATTGCCTGTCAGACATGTCACATTCCTACTTATGCCAAAGCCAATGCCACAAAGCTTTGGTGGGATTGGTCCACCGCAGGAAAATCAAAAGATGGCAAAGCCTATCACGAGAGTGATTACGAAGGCAATCACAACTACCTCTCTATCAAAGGTAGTTTTGTATGGGACGACCATGTTCAGCCAGAATATTATTGGTTCAATGGCACGGCCGATCATTATATCAATGGTGATACCATTGCTGAAATTCCCCTGAAAATCAATACCCTTTTTGGCGAATACCGCGACAGTACTGCAAAAATATGGCCGGTTAAAGTTCATCGTGGCAAACAGATGTACGATACTGAAACCAAAGAATTGATGAACCTGAAGCTGTTTGCCGAAGACCCCGGAACAGGAGCATTCTGGACCGATCTCGATTTTGATACGGCGGCCATCCTCGGGATGGAATACAACGAACGTTATTACAGTGGCAGCTACGATTTTGTCAGAACAGATGCATATTGGCCGCTAAGTCACCAGGTTGCACCCAAAGAACAAACACTTACTTGTACTGAATGTCACAGTCGTGATGGCCGCCTTGCAAACCTGAACGATTTTTACCTTCCGGGAAAAACCTACAATGCCTATCTCGATGGCTTCGGAATCATCGTGATCATCTTGTCAGTGTTGGGGGTCATCAGCCATGGTATTGGGCGCTATGTTTATGCCCTCAGGAGAAAAAATCAATCAAAATAAACACGATATGGAACGCATAAAATTATACGGTAAATACGAACGTTACTGGCACTGGTCACAATTTGGGGCCATTGCCACCCTAACCATTACAGGATTTGAAATCCACAGTACTTATGAGTTTTTTGGCTATGAACGTGCTGTAAACATCCATAACATAGCTGGTTGGGGCTACGCCGTTTTATTAATCTTTACTTATTTCTGGATGTTCTTTTCCGGCATGTACAAACAGTTTCTACCCACCCGGGAAAGATTCATGGAACAACTGCATTATTATACCATCGGGATCATGCGGAATGAACCCCATCCGGTGCACAAAACTCCTGATAACAAGTTGAATCCCATTCAACGCCTCACCTATTTCGGTTTGATGTGGGTGCTGCTTCCCCTGCAAGTGCTTACCGGTTTGATGTACCTGTACATCAAGGTGGTCAAGGAATTATTTGGCATCCAATCTGTTGAATGGATCGCCCTTTCACATACCCTGATGGCTTTTATGGTGATCGCATTTTTGATTGTGCACTTATACATGATCACAACCGGCAAGACCCTCACGACCTACCTTGAAGGGATGATCACCGGAAAAGAAAAGACAGAAATCAATTCAATTTAAACCAATAATCTCACGCATATGAAAAAAAGATGTATTCTGTTGTTAACCATTGGTTTAATCCTGGGAGGATTATTCATGGGTTTGGTTTCAGATCATGTGATAGGTACGAACGCCGATGACCTGGTGGCGCAAGCCGAAAAGGAATGTGTGCCAATAAGTGCTGAAGAGCTGGCCAGTCTGATGACTGGTGAGGAAGTGTATACCTTGATTGACGTACGTCAGGAATTAGAGCATTATTATGGGTACATCCCCGGTTCAGTGATTCTTCCTCGCGGAAGTCTTGAGTTCAATATTGGCAGCGAGTCGTTCTGGGAAAGCGAAGGCTTGTACATGCCCCTGAAAGACGAAATCATTGTGGTATACTGTAAAAAAGGTAACCGGGGAACTTTGGCCGCGCATACCCTCAAACACATGGGGTATTCTAAAGTGTATTACCTCAAGGATGGATTTAAAAAGTGGGAACTGACCTATCCCGATCAGGTGGAGAAAAACCTGAATGCCCTGGGGGGTGCTCACGAAGAAGAAAGCACCGGCGGCTGTTAAACTTTAATCATCATGGAAATCATTGTTAACGATTAAACTTAGTATGAAGCGCACGTTAACGCATTATAAACCGAAAATTTAAAAATCAAAAAAATGAAAAAAATGACTAAAATGTTGGTGTTGTTCACCATCGTACCTGCTTTACTTTTTACCAATTGCAAAAAAACTGCCGATGAGCAGAATGAGTACCTCACCCTGAAGTCCTATATGGTTGAGAATAGCATTGACCTGGCTAATATCCTGACCAATGCCGATGGCAAATCGTTTGTTTTACCCGCAAAAGAGGGAACTGAATTAAATGGGAAATACATCATTGATATTCGTTCGGCTGCCGATTTTACTAAAGCCCATATCGATGGTGCACACAACGTTGCCTTTGCTGATATCCTTACTGCAGCCGAAGCAGCCAAAGTTGCCGGGCAGGTTCCTGTTGTGGTTTGCCTCACCGGGCAAACTGCTTGTTACGCTGTTTCATTGTTACGTTTGGCTGGCTATACCGATGCACAAGCCCTGAAATGGGGAATGAGTGGCTGGAACAGCCAAACCGATAGCTGGACAAGCAATGTTGGTGATTTGGCCAAAGACCACGCCAATTGGAGTTACGATGCTGCTCCTGCCTTGCAGGCATACGGAGTTCCACTGGTTGTTACCGGTGAAGAAGGTGGTGAAGCCATTTTACAGGCACGCGTGAAAGCAGTTATTGCCGAGGGCTTCAAGGCAGTTGATCCCGCTACTGTATTGGCAAATCCTGAAAACTATTTCATCAATAATTTCTTCCCTGAAGCTGACTTTACAGGTTTTGGCCATATAAAAGGTGCCAATCGCATCAGCCCATTGAGCTTATCAGGCAGCATTGAGAACCTCGATCCCGATGCTCAAATCTGTACTTATTGCTACACCGGACAAACCTCTGCAGTGATTACTGCCTACCTGAGGGTATTGGGTTACGATGCAATAAGCATGAAATTTGGTATGAATGCCCTGTACAATTCCAACAGCTCATGGACAGCCAACCAATGGGGTGGCGATTCAAAATCGAAAAACTTCGATTTGGTTCAATAAACCTAAAAAAACAAAGCATCATGGCCTCTGAATGTGGTCGTGATGCTTCTTTTTCACCTTTGGGTGATCATTTTTAGCTTAAAAAGTCATAGAATTATGAAGAAATCCATTGTAACACTTTTTTTATGCACCAGTTTACTGTTTTCAGTACTGAAAGACATATCAGCCCAGGGTTGTTCTGAACCTTCCTCTGAGGAAGGGGTGAGCCTCTTTGGCTTTGTTCAGCCGCAAATCGAAGTGGGATTGACCGATCCGTCAACCAGTTCTTTCTCTTTTGAAAGGGCCAGAATTGGGGTGATGGGCAATATTCCCTACGATTTCTCTTACTACATGGTGCTGGAATTGAGTCCATTTTTAAATCAACAGGTTCCTTATCCAACCTTGATCGATGCCTTTGTTTCTTATACCCGCTTTGACTTTTTGAAAGTTTCCATGGGATCTTTCAAGTCGCCTTTCGGGATGGAGACCAATACACCATGTTCGGGACTTGCCACTGTTTACCGGTCAAAAGCCACACTTGAATTGAATGCACCATTTCGCGATCTGGGGCTTATGTTCTTAGGCGGAAGTCGCGAAACAACACTGGAGTATGCCTTTGGCATCATGAATGGTACCGGATTGGGGCTTCGTGACAACAACCACTTTAAAGATGTGGTGACCCGCATTGGTGTGAACCCGCTCAGTTGGTTGCATGTTGGTGCCAGCTTTAAGTATGGACAGTCAGTATCAGCTGCTGGCTTAGCTGATCCTGATGTCAGGACTCGCTTGGGTGGTGAAATTGATATGAACTTCGGAAACCTGAATGTGCAGGGTGAATACATTTATGCCAAAGATCAGGGCAGTTCCATCGTAGGTGGTGGTTGCAGTGGCGGCGGTGAAGTGGTGATTGGTGATAAAACCCGAAGCGGAGCCTATGTGCAGGCCCTCTACAACATCGGTTATCAGTTACAGCCGGTGGTGAAATTCGAATGGTACGACGCCGATGGAGCCATCAAAAACAACGAAGAATACATAACCACCCTGGGCCTTAATTATTTTTTCAACGATTGGACCCGTTTACAGGTCAACTACCGTTATGCTGCCGAAATGCCGGTTGATCATCCCAACGATCAGTTGGTGATTCAATTACAAGTTAAATTTTAAAAGTTGAAAATCATGAAAATAATCAACACCATATTGCTGTTCCTGGTGATCGCCTTTTCGGCCTTTGCCGAAGGTGATTTTGTTTCGGTGAACGAAGTGGCTGCAAAATTGAGCAACCCTCAGTGCATCATCATCGATGCCCGTTCGGAAAAAGAATTCAAGGAAGTTCATATCCGGAATGCGGTGAATATACCCGTTGAAAATCTTTCCTCGAAAGAACCCGTTGAAGGGATTTTGAAAAGCAAAGAAGAATTGGCTAAAATTTTTGCTGAAAATGGTGTGAGCCCCGATAAAGAAATTTATGTGTACTGTTCGAAAGGCAACAATGCAGGCAGAATGTACTGGGTATTGAAAATGATGGGCGCTGCCAATGTCAAATTGATTGATGGCAACCTGGATGCCTGGAAAGCCGGGCGCAAACCGGTGACCAAAAATCCTACCATCGTCAAAGCTGCAAATTTTCCGGCCAAAATGGACAGTAAAACATTGCTTGCAACCGATGAGGTGAAGGCCAAAATGGGCGGTGCCGGCGTTGTGCTGGTCGATGCCCGTGCCGACGCCTATTACCTTGGAACCGATCCTAAAAGTAAGGGTCACATCAACGGTGCTGTCAGTATTAACTCCGATGTTTTAAAAGATGATGCAGGCTTGTTGAAACCTTCAGCTGAACTTAAAAAAATCTTTGAATCAAAAGGAGTGAGCAAGGATAAGGAAGTGATATTGTATTGTCAAACAAGCACCCGAGCAGGTCTTTTATACACGGTTCTGACATCGATATTGAACTATCCCAATGTAAAAGTTTACGATGGCGCCTACAACGAATGGGTGGCCAAAGGAAACAATGTGGTTAAATAACTTTGATCAATTCATTCGATAAGCATTGCCTGATTGAAACCATCCTTGGTTAAGCCAGCAATGGTGTGTTTTCGGTTTAAAAGAGAGGTGCCTTATGGTACCTCTCTTTTTATGGAACGCAACATCTTAACTGAGGAATGATTCTTAACCCATAAGTGAATGTGGTCAAGTACGAAACGGCTAAAACTTGAAATCACTGTCCTTCAGGATCCTTTTCAGGAAATAAGCATAATTGACCTTAACCGGGATTTTCTGATTGATTTTTGCAAGTAACTCCCCAAACTCGGCCTTGACCATGGTATTGGCAATCACAATTTCATAAGTTTTTGTCCCATGTGTGTTCACCAGGGTGAGGTAATTCATACAGCCCATGGGGTTGCCCCGCATGCGGAAGGAATAATACTCAAATTCAATGCTTTGCACATCGCTTAACAGGATGGTCTCCTGTAACTCGTCGTTCACCAGGTAACGAACTTCATTTTCGTCCATCTCCAGCGACCCCAGTCTTTTAGGCGATTTCATGGCATTACGCACCAACATCGATGTAAGAAATATGACCAATGCAAGTCCCAATATCACCGGGCGGATCACATCATTGTAATGTTCGGCAATGAATTTTCCAACCTGGCTGTCGGCACCAAAAAGATTCGACATCATGATGAGGATGGATAAAAACACCACAATGGCAAAACCATTGAACACTTTGTAATAAACGCTTTTGCGAATGTTTTTCGAGGCAACAACTTCAGTTCTGAACATCAATTTATTTTTTAAGTGAGTGTTTGCTTTTATAAGTCATCCGATGAATCTTTTGTGGATAGTCAAAATTAATCATTTTTGCTAACCAGTAGCTTACAAATCCCATGGAGAAATAGTTTTTACAGTATAAACTTAAAACTGGAAAGAGCAATTATTTCACGCAAAGTCCGCGAAGCAATTCAGGAATTTTTAAATGAAAAAGGGAAGCTTTTGGCTCCCCTTTTAATATTGATCGTTTGAAGATCTATTCAAATACGTTGGCAATCTGGGTGGTAGAGTATTTCCCTTCGTCCAGTTTCTTGCGTACTTCGGTAAAGGCCTTGATGGTATAATCCACATCTTCGAGGGTATGCATCGAAGTTGGGATCAAACGCAGCAACAAATCACCTTTGGGAATCACCGGGTAAATCACAATGGAGCAGAAAACGTTGTAGTTCTCGCGCAGGTCCATCACCACGTTGGTGGCTTCGGCCACGCCACCCTTCATGTAAACCGGGGTCACGGGTGAGTTGGACAAGCCAAGATCGAAACCCTGGGCACGCAGGCCTTTTTGCAGGTGGTTCACCACTTTCCAGAGGTTTTCGCGCAATTCCGATTTGGTCCTGAGCAATTCCAATCGTTTTAAACCACCTATCACCATGGGCATGGGCAACGATTTGGCAAAGGTTTGCGAACGCATGTTGTATTGCAGGTAATCAATCACGTCTTCTTCACCTGCCACGAATGCACCAATGCCGGCCATGGCCTTGGCAAAGGTGGAGAAGTAAATGTCAATCTGGTCCTGCACCCCAAAATGTTCGCCGGTGCCGGCTCCGGTCTTGCCCATGGTACCAAAACCATGTGCATCGTCCACCAAAAGACGGAAGTTGTATTTCTCTTTCAATTTAACAATCTGATCCAGATGCCCAAGGTCGCCGGCCATCCCGAAAACTCCTTCGGTGATCACCAGTATCCCGCCGCCGGTTTCGCTCACCAGACGGGTAGCAAATTGCAACATTTTGTCGCATTTTTCCATGTTGTTGTGTTGGAAAACAAAGCTCTTGCCTCCTTTTGCCTTGTGGAGGAAAATTCCGTCCATGATGCAGGCATGCGATTCCGAATCGTAAACAATTACATCTTTCCGGTTGGCAATGGAATCAATGATGGAAACCATACCCTGGTACCCGAAATTCAATAGGAATGATCGCTCTTTGCCTACAAATTTGGCCAGTTCCTGTTCCAGTTCTTCGTGTTTGTTGGTTTGCCCCGACATCATGCGGGCACCCATTGGGGAGGCCATTCCATATTCGGCGGCTGCTTTGGCATCGGCTTCCCGTACTTCAGGATGGTTTGCCAACCCGATGTAATTATTCAAACTCCAGTTCAGTACTTCTTTACCCCTGAATTTCATTCGGGGACCTATTTCTCCTTCAAGTTTTGGAAATGTAAAGTAACCATGAGCTTGTTTCTGATATTGACCAAGGTCGCCCTTGTTCACTCTGAGTTTATCAAATATGTCCATTGTTTTGTAGTTGATTAAACCTTGCAAATGTAGAATTTTTGTCCATCTTTTCAATATTGTGTTAAAATTCAATAATTAATTTTTGGATGTGACAGATTTATATAATTTTCGCGTTTTGTTATCAAAGATAAAAGCCTATTTTTGCACAACATTTTCAGCTATGATTAAAAAGTGGTATTTCCTGTTGATTTTTAGTTCGTTCCTTTATTCTTGCGGAGAGTATAATATGGTGGTGAAGAGCACCGACTTCGAGTACAAGTATAAAAAAGGCATCGAATACTACGAAAATGGTGAGTTCACCCGTTCTTCCGAACTGCTTCAAAGTTTGGTTTATGCTTTTCGTGGAACTTCGAGGGGCGACGACCTTTATTACTATTGTGCCAAAAGTGCCATGGGACAGAACGATTATGTATTGGCAGGATATTATTTTAAAAACATTGTTGATCAATATCCCCGCAGCGAATTTGCCGAAGAGGCACAGTTCATGGTGGGTTATTGCTATTACAAGGATTCTCCGAATTCACGGCTCGATCAGGATATTTCACGGAAAGCTATTGACGGACTTCAATTGTTTATCAACCTTTATCCTTACAGCGATAAAATTGAGGAAGCCAATATCCTGATTGACGAGCTGAATGAAAAAATCTTGTACAAATCGTATCTCAGCGCCAAGCTGTATTACGATATGGCTTATTACAAATCGGCTGTGATTGCACTCGGTAACAGTTTGAGTGATTATCCGCAGACCAAATACCGCGAAGACCTTAAATACCTTTTGTTTAAGTCGAAATATCACCTGGCCATTAACAGCGTGGAAGATAAAAAGCGTGAAAGATTGAACAATGCACGCGATGAGTACTTTACCTTTGTGGATGAATTTCCTGAAAGCAAATTTTTGAGGGAAGTTAACAGGGATTTTAAACAACTGGAACAACTTTTGGGTTATTCTGAGGATGTAAGTATCAATGAATAAAGAAAACGTTAAAGATCAATAAGAATATGGATTATAAAAAAACAAAAGCTGCCAACAACACCATTTCCCGCAACGTGGAGAGTTTGTCGAAGGATACCGCTAACATTTACGAAACCGTGATGATTCTTGCCAAGCGCTCCAACCAGATCTCCTCTGAGTTAAAGGAAGAGTTGAATCAGAAGCTTTCAGAGTTTGCTTCTTTTACCGATAATTTGGAAGAAGTTTTTGAAAACCGTGAGCAAATTGAAATTTCGAAATTTTACGAACGTTTGCCCAAAGCCAGTTTAATTGCTACCCAGGAATTTCTGGAAGATGCCATTTATCATCGCAACCCGATGAAGATGAGCCGTAGCAGCGATTTCTAATGGCAAATTCTTCAGATGAGTCTGAAAGATAAACATATTGTGCTGGGTATCACCGGAAGTATAGCTGCTTACAAGGCAGCTACACTTTTGAGGGGCCTGATCAAACTGGGTGCCGAAGTGCAGGTGGTGATCACCCCTGCCGGAAAAGAATTCATCACTCCGGTCACCCTCTCGGCCTTATCGGGCAAGCCCGTCATCAGTGAGTTTTTTGGTTCAAGAGATGGTACCTGGAACAGTCATGTCGACCTGGGGCT
Organism: Prolixibacteraceae bacterium; assembly: GCA_016938055.1. Taxonomy (GTDB): domain Bacteria; phylum Bacteroidota; class Bacteroidia; order Bacteroidales; family Prolixibacteraceae; genus Roseimarinus. Next base: position 4,790 of record JAFGVJ010000136.1, on the reverse strand, counting down.
ATGGGCCGATCTGATGATCATTGCCCCGGCAACAGCGGCAAGTATAGGGAAAATGGCACAGGGCATTGCCGACAACATGCTCATCACCACCTATCTTTCCATGAAATGCCCGGTGATGATTGCCCCTGCCATGGATCTTGATATGTACCAGCATCCTTCCACCCAAAAAAATCTGGGCATACTCACTTCCTATGGCAACCTGCTGCTCGAACCCGATACCGGAGAACTGGCCAGCGGACTGGTGGGCAAGGGGCGGATGCAGGAGCCTGAGCAAATTCTCGAAACGGTCGTGAAATACTTCGACCAAAAAAAAAACTGAGCAATAAAACCTTTCTGGTCACGGCCGGACCCACCCACGAGAAAATCGATCCTGTTCGCTTTATTGGCAATTACTCTTCGGGAAAAATGGGTTTCTCCATTGCCGAAGCACTGGCACAACAAGGGGCAAAGGTCATCCTCATTGCCGGTCCGGTGAACTTCCAAACAAGTCATCCCAACATTCAGCGCCTCAACGTGGTGTCGGCCAACGAAATGTATCGGGCTGCACTGGAACATTTCCCTGTTGCCGATGGAGCGGTGATGTGTGCCGCTGTGGCCGATTATGCACCCGTGCACAGCAGTCAGCAAAAAATTAAGCGCCAGAGCGACACACTCACCCTGGTGCTGAAACCCAATCCCGACATTGCAGCCGCTTTGGGGAAAATAAAGAAAGACGGGCAGTTGTTGGTAGGATTTGCCCTCGAAACCAACGATGAACGGGAAAATGCCTTCCAAAAACTTCAAAAGAAAAACCTCGATTTCATTGTGCTGAATTCCCTGAACGACCCCGGCGCGGGCTTTCAAACCGATACCAACAAAATTTCAATCATCGGCCGGGATAATATTTCCTTCAATTTTGAGTTAAAATCAAAGACTTTGGTGGCCACCGACATTGTTGAGCACATCATTCTCACCATGGCCTTGTAATTTCAAAGCCGATTTTTTTAATTTTACCAGCAAATGATCAAAATGAAGCTATTATTCACCATCGTATGGATACTTGTATCCGTTTTTTCGCTGAAAGCGCAGGAACTACGTTGCAACATTAGTGTAAACGCCAGCAAGATTCCGGGTGTCAATGCCGAAATCTTCCGGTCGATGCAAATGGATTTGTACGATTTCATGAACAACCGTAAATGGACCAACCATAGCTATGGCTCCAACGAGAAGATTGAATGCAGCATCAATATCCAGCTCAACCGGCAAATTTCGGGCGATGAATACGAAGGAATCCTCACGGTCCAAAGCAAACGTACTGCCTACAATTCGTCCTTTAAAACCACCATTTTAAACATCCGCGATGAATATTTCCGGTGCAATTACCGCGAATATCAGGCCATCGAATTTGTGGAGAACGGGAACAAGGACAACCTCACCAGCGTGCTGGCGTTTTATGCTTACATCATTCTGGGCTTCGATTACGATACCTATTCCCTGAACGGCGGGACCGAGTATTTCGAAAAGGCCCGTCAAATAGTGAACGACTCGCAGAACTATCCCAACTCGGTGAAGGGCTGGAAGGCTTTTGAATCGGATTACAACCGTTACTGGCTGGTCGATAATATTTTAAACTCCAGCTACAGCGCTTTTCGCGAGTGCATGTACATCTATCACCGCAAGGGCCTCGATGCCATGGCCGAGAGCGTGGAAGGCGGCCGAGCCGAAATTGCCGAATCGCTCCGCCTGATCCAGAAAGTGTTCAGGGCCCGATCGAGGTTGTACATTACCCAGTTGTTTTTCGATGCCAAATCGAACGAACTGGTCAGCATTTTTTCACAGTCGTACAGCGATGAACAAAACCGGGTAATCCTCATACTGAAGGAATGTGACCCAAGCAATGCTTCCAAATACGACCGTATCAAACAGCCTGAAACGACGAATCAATTATAAGGTATGCTCGCCAACCTCTCCATTCAGAATTATGCCATCATCAAGCAGCTCGATGTTCAGTTCGATGATCACTTCTGCGTGATTACCGGCGAAACCGGTGCCGGAAAATCCATCATCATGGGAGCCTTGTCGCTCATTTTGGGGCAAAGGGCCGATACCACCGTGCTGAACAATCAGGAAAGCAAATGCGTGGTGGAGGGGCGTTTTGATCAGCTGGACCATGCCGGACTAAAACCCTTTTTCGATGACAATGACCTGGATTACGATGCCCAGGTCATCCTGCGCAGGGAAATCCTTCCCAATGGAAAATCAAGGGCCTTTGTGAACGATACCCCGGTTCAGCTTAACGTGATGCGGGAATTGGGCTTGATGCTCATCGATATTCATTCGCAACATTCCAACCTGGAGCTGGGAAAACGGAGGTTTCAGTTGAAAGTGATGGATTGGTTTGCCGGCAATGAGCACCTCCTGGATACGTATACGGCCAGTTATCAGCAGTACAGGCGTTTGCAACAAGATTATGCCGAAACCCTCGAACGATCGATCAATGCCAAAAAAGACCTCGATTACCTGGAGTTTCAGTTCAAACAACTCGATGAAGCCCGTTTACAGCAGGGCGAACAGGAAAGCCTGGAAAGCGAACAGGCTACGCTGTCGCATGCCGAAGAAATGAAAACTTCCCTGCTGCAAACAACCGATTTGCTCGATGGCAACGAATTTTCGGTATTGCCCCGCCTGAAGGAAGCTCAGGTGCTGCTGCACCGGCTGGCAGCGTATTCCGATCAGGCACATCAACTGGAAGAGCGTCTCAACAGCGCTTACCTGGAACTGAAGGACCTTGCCGAAGAAAGTGCTGCACTGGCCGAAAAAAGCGAATACCTGCCCGAGCGCATTCAGGAAGTGACCGAGCGGCTGAACCTGATTTTTGCCCTGCAGCAAAAGCACCACGTACTCAGCGTGGAGGAACTGATGGCCCTGCGCGATGAGATGGACCAGCAAATCCAGGCAGCGGCCTCGTACGATGAGGAGTTGGAAAAACTTGAGAAAGCCATGGCCTCTGTCAGGCTCAGTTTGAGCAAACAGGCTGCTGAACTCAACAAGGCAAGGCTTGCTCAGCTCCCGTCACTTCAGCAGGAAATTACCGCCATTCTGCAACAATTGGGCATGCCCAATGCGGTATTCCGGGTGAGTGTTCACCCAACGCCCGATTTCACCGCCGCCGGTACCGATGAGCTGATTTTCCTGTTTACGGCCAACCTGGGCGGCAAGGTGGAAGAAATTACCAAGGTGGCTTCAGGGGGCGAAATGTCGCGCCTGATGCTGGCCATCAAAACCGTGGTGGCCCGTTCGAAAGCCCTCCCGGCCATTGTGTTTGACGAGATCGACAGCGGCATCTCGGGCGAGATAGCCCTGAAAATGGGGGAAATCCTGGCCCAAATGGCCGGCTACATGCAGGTGATCAACATTACCCATTTGCCACAAATCGCCTCCAAAGCCGGCAGCCATTATTTGGTGTACAAAAAGGAAACTGCCACCGAAACCCTCACCGGCATGCGCAAGCTGAACAGCGACGACCGCCTCACCGAAATTGCCAAGATGCTCAGCGGCGAAAACCCCACAGCCGGCGCCCTAGAAAATGCCCGCTCGCTGCTGGAACGCTAATCCACACCCAATAATCAATTTCGCTTTACAAAGAAATTCCGTAACTCCACGAAGATTTTCCTGCCATTCACAAGAATTATTATGTTTTTAATGTTGGCTTTTGTAAATTAGGAGGCTTTAAACCAGGGAGATGCTCTGCCATGATCAAGGTCGGCAGCAGCGATCAAGAATGAATCACCTAAATGGATTCAAAGCAATGGTACGTTGAACATAAAAAATCAAGAAAAAGCGACAAAGTGGAGTATATTTGCGAGTTGTGGTTAATTACAAATGAGCACCCTGCAAAGATTTGTACAGCCAAATATTTGATTTTTGTATCTAATTAGATACCTTTGTGTAAAATGATTTTCAAATGCCAACTATTGATAGTTTTAATGGTGTCAAAATACATGTTTACAATGGAGAACATAGACCACCTCATATACACGCAGATTATAACGAATTTGAAGTATTGATTGAGATTGAGAGAGGTGTGATTTATTCTGGTGACTTGCCAAGCAGACAATTAAAACTAGTTTTCGATTGGTTGGCAGGTAATGCAGATTGGGCCTTAGAAGTTTTTTATGAATTAAATCCTGAGTTAAAATGAGACAGAGTATAAAAATACCACGGATTTTAAAAATTAACTGGATAGCTGAGTTGTCTATTTCAGTTGTATTTAATAATGGAGAATCAAGAATTATTGATTTCAGAAAAGTGCTTAAAAAAATTAATGTTGAGGAAAAATCGCCGGCATTTATTCTGTTTGATTCGAACGAGTTCGCAAAAGTAGAGCTGATTGACAATACTCTTTCATGGAATAATGTTGAGCAGTACATAACAATGAGAAATGGAGAAAAGAAGAAAGTACCATACGAGATAGGTGCTGATGTTTTACTAAGATATAGCCAACCTGAGAAATCAGAACTTTCATTAAAGCTCGGAAAATTAGTTAGGGAGGCAAGATTAAAAAGTGGATTGACACAGCAAGACTTGGCATTAAAAAGTGGTACTTCCCGCACTTATATTTCCAGGATTGAGAATGACCGCTCAGATTTAGAAATTGCTACCTTGAGAAAAATTATTGAAACAGGATTAGGAAAAAAATTAGAAATATCGATAAAGTAACAAACCACAATAAATAGGAATCTGAGCGGTCTGCAAGACCCAGTGATGATTCCCGGTTGAACTACATCTCTCTGGTTCAGGGCTATGTACTT
>JAFGVJ010000135.1 GCA_016938055.1 Prolixibacteraceae bacterium | reverse complement strand
CGGGGGACAAAGAGTTTCACCTCGGGCAACATGCCCCACAGGGCACGGTTCAGCAAGGTTTCGTTGGTGCCGTAAACCGGGTGGTGGCTCAGGGCAATCAAGGCAGAAGGATGGGTATGCAAAACGCAACGATGGCTGAGTTTCTGTCGTTGTAACTCAACATGGATGGCCAGGTGCGACAGCAGCTCGCTGGTGGGTTCAAAATGCTCATGAGCTTCCCCTCCCCAAAGGTACTGATACTGCGAAACATCATCGGAAATGTGGATGATACAAGCCTGTTCTTCCGGTGCATGGGGCAAAGCACGCAGGCGCTTCCCTTTTCCGGTGAGGAAAAGAATCATGCCGGCTGATTCGCCTGGCAAAACCATGTTCACCACCCTTCCACTTAGATGACTGTTAGGCTCATGGGGCGACAATCCAGTCAGGTTCACCGAAATGTTGCCGGCATTACGCTCAGCCCAGCCCTTTTCCCAAAGGAAAGCAGCCACTTGCTTCACGGCTTCTATTTGTTGGATAACCCGTGGTTCATCAATGATCATGTTGTTGCAATCTGGTTCAATAATTAAGATTCAAAAGATAAGAAAAGAAAGCTTAAACAAGCAATGAGTTTTAAGCAGACTTAACAATGAATTTGTTTTGCACAACAGTAAGCATGTTTTCTTTCTCCATACCAATGGTTTTTCAATTTACTTGTCCAACTAAATTTATTTATCTACGTAATGAAATTTATTTACTTGCCCAACTAAAATAATTTACTCGCACGAGGAAAAATGAATAGAATGTTTGAATGATATGGAAACAAGCCTTGGTTTAATCGTACCGGTAATGATTGTATTCAATGGTGTTGGGATTCCTCCAATACCCGATCCATCGGAAATTAAATTCCTTTTAGCTTATACTGATTTTATATTAAATTGCAGGCGTTTTAAATGAGCCCTTGAAAACCAAAAACCTGCAATAAACCATGAAACACGCATGTTCGTTTTTGTTTGCTTTGCTGAGCATCTTCAGCATGAACCTGAAAGCACAACAAAGCACCGATTCCCTAAAAACCAAGGTCGAAAAAGTATACACCACCACCCGGCTTTCTACCGAAAAGCCGGTCATTGACGGCGTGTTGGACGATGCCTGCTGGCAAAACAACAACTGGGCCGGCGATTTCATTCAATGGATTCCCAACGAAGGGGCAGCACCTACATTTCCCACCTATATTAACATCCTTTACGATCATAAAAACATTTATGTGGCCATCAGGGCTGTTGACTTCGAGCCGGAAAAAATTATCCGAAAAGCCAGTCGCCGCGACGAACTTTCGGGCGACATGGTGGGCATTAACTTTGATTCTTATCACGACTTCCGCACGGGTTTTGAATTCAACGTTTCTGCCACAGGACAAAAAACCGACCTGATTTTAACCAACCCCATGAATGCCGACATGAACTGGGATGCCGTATGGAAGGTAAAAGTGGGCATGGAAGATTCTGCCTGGGTCGCCGAATATGAAATCCCGCTCAGTCAGCTTCGTTACAGCAGCGATGCGGAACAAACCTGGGGCCTGCACGTTTGGCGCTGGCTTGACCGGAAGCAGGAAGAAAGTGACTGGGAACCGCTGACGCTCACAGGCCCCGGCATGCTGTACCAATTTGGCCAATTGAAAGGCATACGCGACTTGCCCAAATCACGCAGGATTGAGCTGATGCCTTACATGTTGGGCCGTATTTCAACGCTCGAAAAAAATGAAGCTAACCCCTATGCCGGTAAAGGTTACAGGCCCTTTGGCAGCATCGGGCTGGATGCCAAAATAGGTCTCTCGAGCAATTTTACTGCCGATGTAACCATCAACCCCGATTTTGGTCAGGTAGAATCCGATCCTTCGGTGATGAACCTTTCGGCTTTCGAAACCTTTTATGAGGAAAAAAGGCCCTTTTTCCTGGAAGGCCGCAACATCTTCAATTTTGATTTTAGCGGGAGCAACCTGTTTTATTCCAGGCGAATTGGGCAATCACCTACCATGATGCCTGCTTTAAACCCGGGAGAGTTCATCAATTATCCTCAAAATACCAGCATTGCCGAGGCTGCCAAAATCAGTGGAAAAACGTCCAACGGTTTGTCGGTAGGCATCTTACAAAGCCTTACCAATACCGAAAAGGCCGCCATCAGCAATGGCAACACTGAACGTCACGAGGTGGTTCAACCCATCATGAATTACAGTTTGATCAGGGTACTCAAGGATTTCAACCAGGGCACCACCATGTTGGGCGGTATTGTCACCGGCACCCATCGTTTCCTGGATGCTTATCCGCAATTCGAAAGCCTGCCCAACCATGCTTATACCGGAGGACTGGATTTTCTGCACCAATGGAACGATAAAGAGTTCTTCCTGGATGCCAGGTGGGTCATGAGCAGGGTTGAGGGCGATGCCAAAGCCATTCAATTGTTGCAGCAATCGTCGGCCAGGTTTTACCAGCGCACCGATGCTGAACATCTTCAATATGACTCCTTGCTTACTCAACTTTCAGGACAGGGGGGTAGCATCAAAATCGGGAAAGGGAGCAAGGGCAATTTCAGGTATTCAACAGGCCTTCAGTGGCGCTCACCAGGTTTGGAGCTCAATGATCTGGGCTACATGCAAATGGCCGATCAGGTGATCAACCAAAACGAACTTTCGTATTTCACCAATCAACCCAAAGGAATCATCCGTTCATTTTCGGCCGGTGTTTCACAAAACAATACCTGGGATTATGCCATGAATTATCAGCTGGCCCATTTTCACGGCAATTTCAGCCTCCAGTTTTTGAACCGATGGTCGGTGAACATGCACTTTTGCCATTTCCCCGAGTCAGTAGATACCCGCATCCTGCGTGGAGGGCCTGCGATGAAAGTGCCTGTAAAAACACATGCCGATGTAAGAGTCGCAAGCGATGGCTCCAAAAAAGCATCGTTCAGCTTTTATACCTTTTATGAAACGGCAGGCGAAGAAAGTGCCGAAACTTTTACAGTGGCTCCCACTTTCACCTATCATCCTTTCAATACCCTGAAATTGAGTCTCAGGACCGAACTTTCGGCCAACCGCAATGAACTTCAGTACGTGGGTAAAGCTTGGAATTTACCCGGTGAAGTTATTCTGGGGAGCATTGTTCAGCAAACACTCAACATCACGTTCAGAGCCGATTACCACCTCACACCCGAGCTTTCGATCCAATATTATGGAAGCCCCTTTGCCTCCAGTGGCGATTTTAGCAAGCTCAAAATGGTCAACAATCCCATGGCAAATACCCTGGAGGACCGCTATCATGTTCTGGGTAATAGCAACGACAATATCGCCGAGCTGAGTGAAGCCTGGGGCCTTCGGAATCCTGAGTTTACCTTTTCGCAATTCAGGTCGAACCTGGTGTTTCGCTGGGAATACAAACCCGGCTCAAAACTCTTCCTGGTTTGGGCCAACGAACGCACCTTGTTTCAGCAAACACCTTCAAGATCAATGACCAATGCATTTGAAGGTTTAAGCCAGGCATTCCCTTCCAATGTTTTCCTGGTGAAACTGAATTACTGGTTTTCACTGTAAAATTATTTGCGACAGCTATTCTTAAAGCCCCTTGAAATTACCTTGCAATTAAAGTTGTTCAGGGTTGACGTTTCGTTGCAATAAATATTTCCATAAATTTGCATCACTCCGGTTATAAATTCGCTGAGTGAACAGGAAAAATACGAGTGTAAAAAAGAATAAAAACCACTTATGAAAATTGAACTTCATCATTTAGATAAGGCCATCGTTGCCGAAGTACAATCAACAGGAATTGTCATTGCCGAAGTGCAGGATGCGCTCGATCTGATGGCCGATTGTTATTACGACGGTACCAACAAAATCATTATCCGCCGAAAAAACCTTCACCCCGATTTTTTTGATCTGAAAACAGGTTTTGCCGGAGAAATTCTGCAGAAATTCTCCACTTACGAACTGCAACTGGCCATCGTTGGTGATTATTCCGACATTACCAGCAACAGCATGAAGGATTTCATGTGGGAAAGCAACAAACTTGGACAGATTCTATTTGTTGAAACCATGGAAAAAGCTTTGGAAAAACTTTCGCGTTAAACGAAACTTCGTGAAAAAATAAAAGGCCGCCCCCTTTTTGGGAAGCGGCCTTTGCATTTTTATTCTTCGGCTCTTCGCCTTTCGTCAAGTTCCTGTTCTATTTGAAGCATCATGTGCTTATCCAGCGGATAAAAATACATGAAGAAACCCGACAACAAGGCTCCAATTGCAGGTACTATACTCAACATGATTTTTAGACCTTGTATGGTTTCGGCTGATTGGTCAACATTGGCTTTAAAACCATAGAAAGCAAGCAAATAGAGTGTAATTGATCCACCCAGTGTCCAACCTAGTTTTTGGGTCATGCTCGATGCCGAAAAGACCAAACCTGTGGCACGCCGGCCTGTTTTCCACTCACTCCAATCTGCCGAATCGGCATACATGGACCACAAAAGCGGGAAGATGATTCCGGCACAAAAACTGATCAGGGCCTGCAAAACATAAACAAATACTAAAAGTTCTTTGGTGCAGAAGTAAAAGAAGACACTCAACACGGCTGCAGCAATCATTGCGAACATAAATGTTTTACGTTTACCCAATTTCGACGAAACATATTTTGCTGAAGCAACCCCCAGTAAATTAAAGATTTGTCCCAACACCAAATAAAGGGTACTAAAGGTAAAAGTCATTTTCGACAAGGCTATTGCAGCATCGTCGACGATGTAATATTTGAAATAATACAGGGCCACGCCATCGCGTACCGAGTTAAAAATGAGGGTCATCACTCCGGCTCCAAGCAAAATGAACCAGGGGATGTTCTTCATCAGGTTCTTTACATCGTCCTTCAGGTTGTTTTGCTGGGCTTTGGGCGGTGAAATTCGCTCGCGGGTCCAGAGAAAAGTTAACAGGAAAAACACCATGGCCATCAATCCAATTACCACCATGGTAAGCTGATAGGCAGTGGTTTCGGCAAAACCTTTTTTGAAAATATCGACCAATGGCTGATAAATCAATACCACCAGAATGCTGCCACCAAAAGCAAACAACATGCGGAAGGAGGCAAAACTGGTGCGTTCATTTCCTT
>JAFGVJ010000134.1 GCA_016938055.1 Prolixibacteraceae bacterium | reverse complement strand
GGGTTTCGCTTACGGTGAGTTTAGTTCCGTCGAAAGCGACCATTATTTTGAGCTTTAAGGAAGGCGGTTCATCAATGTTTTCAAAATCCAGCTCATATTTTTTATAGTCAACAACATGGGTGGTTTCGGTATATTTTTCTTCCTCATCGACTATCCACCTTGCTTTAATGACCAAATCGTAAGTGTGTTCAAAGCGTGAATCGGAGGTCAGGTTCATGTCATATTGTGTTGTTCGGGCACTGTTTGCTGCCACCAGTGTCGATTCATCTTTTGGCTCCGTTTCGAGCATCAGGTATGCCGGTACATTGTGGGCATTGTTCATCACAATGGTCATGTAAACGTTCACTCCCTTGTCTTCCTTTTCATTCCCCGTTAAATCGATGCCGCCCTCACATCCGGTAAGCCCCAGGAAAATGGGCATGAAGAAAAATAACAGTTTTTTCATGGCTGATTGATTTTTGATTAAAAGTATGGAATTGGTGCGTGAATTTCAAGTTTTCATCGTCTCTTCCGGAATATTCAACAAAAAACCTTGGATGTTGAAAGGAATCAATCGTCAAAGTTCCCGGGCTTATTTTTATAAATATTAAAAGGCAACTGGTATTAAACCAACTGCCTTTCATTGTCGTTGCCGAAAAATGCCTCGCTTATTTGTACTCTTCCCAGCTCTTAATGGATAAATCTTCCAGTCCGTATTTGCAGAAAGAATAGATGAAAGCGCTGGCCAGACGGGCGTTGGTAATCAACGGGATGTTGTAATCGATGGCATTACGCCTGATCCGGTAACCGTTGCTTAATTCGCGCCGTGTATAATCTTTTGGGATGTTGATGATCAAATCCAGCTTCTTTTCCTTGATGTAATCGATGGTATTGGGATGGCGGTCTTCCTCATCGGGCCAGTGCAGTTGGGTGCAGGCAATTTGGTTATCGCGGAAGAAACGGTAGGTTCCTTCGGTGGCAAACAGGTTGTAACCCTTGGCCACCAGCATTCGGGCCGATTGCAGCAGTTCCACTTTCGAACGCATGGGCCCCGATGAAATGAGGATGTTTTGTTTGGGCACCCTGTAACCCACCGAAAGCATCGATTTTAAGATGGCTTCGTAATAAGTGTCGCCCAAACAGCCCACCTCGCCGGTTGAGCTCATGTCAACACCCAGTACAGGGTCGGCATTCAGCAAACGGTGGAAAGAGAACTGGGGCGCCTTAACCCCCACGTGGTCGAGCTCAAACAGCGACTTGTCGGGCTTTTCGTATGGAACACCCAGCATCACCTTAGTGGCCAGCTCTATCATGTTCATCTTCATGACCTTCGACACGAAGGGGAAACTGCGCGAGGCTCTCAGGTTACATTCAATTACCTTGATGTCGTTGTCTTTGGCCAGCAGCTGCATGTTGAAAGGACCGGTAATCTCAAGACCTTTGGCCACCTGGCGCGATATCTTTTTGATCTTGCGGATGGTTTCAATGTACAATTTTTGGGGAGGGAATACCATGGTGGCATCGCCCGAGTGGACCCCGGCAAATTCAACATGTTCCGAGATGGCATAGGCTACAATTTCGCCCTTATCGGCTACAGCGTCGATTTCAATTTCTTTGGCTTCCTCGATGAATTCGCTCACCACCACCGGATATTCTTTCGACACATTCACAGCAAGTGCCAGCAGGTGCTCCAGCTCATCGCGGTTCGAAACCACGTTCATGGCTGCACCCGACAACACATACGAAGGACGGATCAGTACCGGGAAACCCACTTCGTCGATGAACTTGTGAATTTCCTCAGTGGTCGACAATTCGCTCCAGCGGGGTTGGTCAACGCCAATGGTATCGAGCAGCGAGGAGAATTTCTGGCGGTCTTCGGCATTGTCAATTTTCAAGGGAGAAGTGCCTAAAATTGGTACATTTTGCGCATGCAGTTTCATGGCCAGGTTGTTGGGGATCTGTCCTCCTGTTGAAACCACGGTGCCCATGGGGTTTTCCAGATCCACGATGTCCATCACCCGTTCGAAACTCAATTCGTCGAAATACAGACGGTCGCAGTTATCGTAGTCGGTACTTACTGTTTCGGGGTTGTAGTTGATCATGATGGAACGGAATCCTTCGTTGCGTATGGTGTTAACGGCATTTACCCCGCACCAGTCGAATTCAACCGACGATCCGATGCGGTATGCACCTGATCCCAGCACTATGACTGACTTTCCGTCGTTTTCGAACGTTACATCGTGCTCGCTGGCATTGTAGGTCACAAAAAGATAATTGGTCAACGCGGGATATTCTCCGGCAAGGGTATCAATTTGTTTGATGTAGGGCAAAACGCCTTGTGCTTTACGGAATTCCCTTACCTTCACTGCACTGGGGTGCATGTTTTTACTGTTGGGTTTCAGCACCATCCGGGCAATTTGGAAGTCGGAGAAGCCCAGTTTTTTGGCTTGTATCAGGGTTTCTTTGCCGAGTTCTTCCAGGGTATTGTGTTTGACCAGCTCGTTTTTCAGCTGATGAATGTTTTTCAGTTTGTACAGGAACCAGCGGTCAATGCGGGTTTTCTGGTGAATATCTTCCACCGAATAGTCCTTGTTAAAGGCTTCGGCAATGGCAAAAATACGACGATCGGTTGGGTTGATCAGTTCTTCTTCGATGGCATCGATGGTGATTTCTTCTTGATTGCCTACAAAACCGTGCATGCCCAGACCAATCATTCGAAGTCCTTTTTGAATGGCTTCCTCAAAGTTACGTCCGATAGACATGATTTCGCCCACCGATTTCATAGAGCTGCCAATTTGTTTCGACACACCTGAAAATTTGTTCAGATCCCAGCGGGGAATTTTACAAACAACGTAATCGAGGGCCGGCTCAAAACAGGCAGTGGTCACTTTGGTGACCTGGTTGTTCAGTTGGTGCAGCCCGTAGCCCAGCGCCAGTTTAGCAGCAACAAAGGCCAATGGGTAACCGGTAGCTTTGGAGGCCAGCGCCGAAGAACGACTCAAACGAGCATTCACTTCAATCACCCGGTAATCTTCACTGTCGGGGTCGAGGGCAAACTGTACGTTGCATTCGCCCACCACGCCAATGCGGCGAATGATGCGGATGGAGAGTTCTCGGAGTTTGTGGTATTCGCTGTTGCTGAGGGTTTGCGACGGAGCAACTACAATGCTTTCGCCGGTATGGATGCCCAGTGGGTCGAAGTTTTCCATGTTACATACGGTGATGCAATTGTCGAACTGGTCGCGTACCACTTCGTATTCTACCTCTTTCCATCCTTTGATGGATTCTTCTACCAGAATCTGGGGTGAGTACGAAAAGGCGTTTGCCGCACGAATTTCCAGTTCCTGCATGTTGTTACAGAATCCCGAACCCAATCCGCCCAAGGTATAAGCCGCCCTGATGATGATGGGAAAACCAACGATCTCCACCGCTGCTTTAGCCTCTTCCATGTTGGCACAGGCGATGCTGACAGGAGTTTTTACATCAATGCTCTTCAGTATTTTAGCAAAAATATCGCGGTCTTCGGTGTCGATAATGGACTGCACCGGTGTTCCCAACACTTCGAGGTTGTATTTCTCCAGTAGTCCGTTTTGAAACAAGGCCACACCGCAGTTCAAGGCAGTTTGTCCTCCCCATGCCAGTAGGATACCCTGCGGTTTTTCCTTGATGATGACCTGCTCTACAAAATAGGGGGTCACCGGCAGGAAATAAACCTTATCGGCAATGTTCTCCGATGTTTGGATGGTGGCAATGTTGGGATTGATCAGGATGGTTTCGATCCCTTCTTCCTTCAGGGCTTTCAGTGCCTGTGAACCTGAATAGTCGAATTCACCGGCTTCCCCGATTTTAAGTGCCCCCGAACCCAAAACTATCGCCTTTTTTATATGTGATTTAAAATTTTCCATCTATTTCAATCTTTTATCTTCAATCTTATAGCTTCTGTCTACTGTCTACTGCCTACTGTCTTCAGCCCTTTATCTTATTCTTCCTGATATTTTCGATGAAGTCATCGAAGAGGAATTCCGTATCAACCGGGCCACTGGAGGCCTCTGGGTGAAACTGGGTCGAAAAGAAGGGCTTGCTTTTATGCCGGATACCTTCGTTGGTTTGGTCGTTCACGTTGATAAAGAGCGGTTCCCAATCGGTAGGGATGGTTGCATTGTCAATGGCGTAACCATGGTTTTGTGAAGTGATGAAACAACGGTTGGTGCCATTGAGCAGTACTGGTTGGTTGTGACTGCGGTGTCCGTACTTCAATTTATAAGTATCGGCACCGGCGGCACGGGCCAGCAACTGGTTCCCGAGACAGATGCCCATGATGGGCTGATTGTTTTGGAGTGCTTTAGCCAGGTTGTTGACAGTTACGTCGCACATGGCAGGATCGCCGGGACCATTCGAAATGAAAAGGCCGTCGTAGCTTTCGTTGTTGAAGTCATAGTCCCAGGGAACTCTTTTCACCCTTGCTCCCCGGTTGATCAGGCAGCGGAGGATGTTGTTTTTGGTGCCACAGTCAACCAGTACCACTTTGATGTCTCCATCGCCATATTCCACAGTATCGGGATG
>JAFGVJ010000133.1 GCA_016938055.1 Prolixibacteraceae bacterium | reverse complement strand
CTCTCCGTGTAAATGGAGCACCCTGGTACTGCCGGCACGTTCGTGCAGGTCGTCCACGTTCTGGGTGATGATGTGCACCTCGAAATCGTTTTCAAGTTCAGCCAGGCCAAGGTGACCCCGGTTGGGTTCACAATCCAGCAACTGTTTACGCCGGTCGTTGTAGAATTTCATGACCAGTTCGGGGTTTTTTTGCCAGGCTTGCGGGGTCGCAACTTCTTCAATATCGTACGATTCCCACAATCCGCCCATGTCCCTGAAAGTGCGAATGCCGCTTTCCTGACTGATCCCGGCTCCGGAAAGCACCACGAGTTTCATTTTATTCATGGATTATTCGGCATAGCGATCGGGCACAAAGGTTTGTTCCCCGATGGGCGTTCTTACATAGCCTGTGGCCTGTGGCCGGTCACCCAGTACGGGCTTTTCAGGCACTTCATCGTCGTAGGGGATCATGGTCAGCAGGTGGCTGATGCAATTCAGCCGGGCCCTGCGTTTATCGTCACTTTCCACCACGAACCAGGGCGATTGTTTGGTATCGGTATAACCAAACATTTCATCCTTGGCCTTGGAATATTCCACCCACTTGGTGCGTGAAATCACGTCCATGTCGCTGAATTTCCAACGTTTCGTGGGATCGTTGATCCGATCCTGAAAACGGTTCTCCTGTTCTTCTTCACTCACCGAAAACCAATACTTGATGAGGATGATCCCCGAACGGATGAGCATGCGCTCAAAATTGGGGCACGAACGGAGAAACTCCCAGTACTGTTCATCGGAACAATAACCCATCACCCTTTCTACCCCGGCACGGTTGTACCAGCTACGGTCAAACAACACCAGTTCGCCGGCAGCCGGCAGGTGGTACACATATCGTTGAAAATACCACTGGGTTTTTTCCCTTTCGGTTGGAACACCCAGGGCTACAACCTTACAAAAACGTGGATTCAGCGCTTCGGTAATGCGTTTGATGGTTCCGCCCTTGCCGGCAGCATCGCGCCCTTCGAAGATGATGACTACCCTCAGGCCTTGCTTGCGGATGGTATTCTGAAGTTTTACCAGCTCGATGTACAAGCGCTTCAGTTCTGCTTCATAAAATTTCTTGTCGAGTTTCTTCATGGCATGATTTTTAAAGTGATCATCCATTGACAAACCGTTTAGGGCAGTTTTTCCTTATCGCGGTTGAAAACGTACGATATGATGTTGGCCCCCATTTGCAGGGCTTTCAGCCTGATGTGTTCCGGATCTTTGTGCACGGCATAGGATTCCCAGCCATCGCCCAGGTCGCATTCGTAGCTGTAAAACACTACCAGCCGGTCGTTGTGGAACAAACCAAAGCCCTGAGGGGCCTTGCCATCGTGTTCATGAATTTTGGGGAGGCCTTTGTCGAAGGCATATTTTTGATGATAAATGGGATGGTCAAAGGGCAGTTCCACCAATTCCTGTCCTGGGAATATTTTCATCAATTCCCTGCGGATGTATGGATCCATGCCGTAATTATCGTCAATGTGCAGAAAGCCGCCACTCATGAGGTAAGTTTGCAACATCCCCACTTCCTGTTCTGAGAACAACACGTTCCCGTGGCCGGTCATGTGAATAAAAGGGTAGTTAAACAAATCATAACTGCCCGCTTCAACCGTTGCGGGCACGGGATGGATGTTGGCGCTGAGTTCGCGGTTCACAAATTCAATCAGGTTGGGTAGCGAGGTGGGATTGCTATACCAGTCGCCCCCGCCATGGTACTTCAGCAGTGCAATTTTGACGTTGGTTTCGGGCTGAGCCATCAGCAAAATGCCGTGCAGGAGCAAAACGCCCGTCAATATGATGTATTTTTTAAGCTTGTTCATTCAGTACATTTATCATGGATACCGCAGTGATTCCTGCTGTTTCAGTTCTTAGCCGGCTTTGGCCAAGGGTCACTTCACGGCAGCCCCTTGCTTTGGCTGCAGCTACTTCATTCAGCGAAAAATCACCTTCGGGGCCTATCATCACCAACACTTTTTCCATCCCCTTTGCTGCCCGGGCCAAGTGCATTTTTTCCCCGGGGTAGCAGTGGGCCATAAAAGTATTGTTGCCGTTCACTGTTTTGATCAACGAATCAAAAGTAACGAAATTATTCAATCGGGGGAGGGAAGCCTTCAGGGATTGTTTCATGGCCGAAACCAGGATTTTCTCCAGACGTTCGGGTTTCAGCTGTTTCCTTTCCGAATGCTCACACAATAGTGGCGTTATCTCATCGATCCCTATTTCGGTAGCTTTCTCCAGGAACCATTCAAAACGGTCGATGTTTTTGGTGGGAGCAATGGCCACATGAAGGTGGTAATTCCTTTGCTCAAAGCCGGGAAATGTTTCCACAACTTCCACCCCGCAGCTTTTGGGATTGGCTTCGGTGATGGTGGCCTTGTAAAGTGTTCCTTTCCCGTCGATCAGGGTAAGCAGGTCGCCCTGACGGTGGCGAAGCACCCTGATGCAATGCATGGATTCTTCTTCCGAAAGTGTAGCATGTGCGCCCGAAATGTCGGGGGTAAAAAAAATGTTCATCGGCGGTTTTGCTTAGGATACAGGTGCATAAAGAGCGTTCCCT
The DNA here is from genome assembly GCA_016938055.1 of Prolixibacteraceae bacterium. GTDB lineage: Bacteria > Bacteroidota > Bacteroidia > Bacteroidales > Prolixibacteraceae > Roseimarinus. The sequence goes on along the minus strand of JAFGVJ010000133.1, from coordinate 3,534 downwards.
GACGGGCTTCAACCGCTTTCCACTTGTCAATGTCGAAATCGAGCACCACGGTGGAACAGGTGGGCATGTGCCCGTCGTAATTGGTGCTGAGGTTTTGTGCTACAAAATGCATGAACGGATTGTGACCCACAATGAATAGTGTTTCCACATCGTTGCGGGTACTGCGGATCAGCTCTACAAAATCCTGCGTGGTAAAGTTGAAATACAGTTCTCTGAGCTCTTTGATTTTCAAGGCAGGGTATCCCAGTTCTTCCGCGAATATCTGTGCGGTAGTAATGGCCCTGGTGGCCGGACTGGATATCATTTTATTGGGGACAATTCCCTTTTCACGCAAGCTTGCAGCAATCTGATGAGCATCATCTACTCCCCTTGGTAACAGTTCCCTGGCATAGTCGTTTTCATAGCCCTGTTGTTCTGTTTTGGCATGTCGGATAATGACGAGTCGCTTCATGATATTTACTTTTTTAGTGTTGATGGTGCAGTGCAGTGCATCACTGCTTTTTTCTACATTTACAACAAATTTACAACTTTGAAACGAATTGGCTTACTTTCAGACACACATGGTTTTGTAGAACCCAAACTTTTTGAGTTTTTTAAGGATTGCGACGAAATATGGCATGCAGGCGATTTTGGGAACATTGAAACTGCCGATACACTGGGAGCCTTTAAAACACTGCGCGGTGTATGGGGCAACATCGACGACCACGTACTGAGGCGTTCCTTTCGCAGGCACCTGAAATTCCGTTGCGAAGGGGTGAAAGTGTGGATCACCCACATTGGAGGCTATCCGGGGCATTACGATAAAAGTGTGAAACCGAGTATTTTTGACGATCCACCAACCTTGTTCATCAGCGGACACTCTCATATTCTGAGAGTGATTTACGACAAAAAATACGGCATCCTTCACATGAATCCCGGGGCAGCCGGCAACCACGGCTTCCATAAGGTAAAAACCCTGCTTCGTTTTGTGATTGACGGGGACCAGATCAAGGATCTGGAGATTATGGAAATCCAAAGGAAGGTCTAGAGTAAGGTTAAGGCTAAGGTTAAGGTTAAGGCTAAGGTTAAGGCTAAGGTTATTGACGGTTATCGGTTTCAGTCGTATTGGTCATTAAGTCATTAGTGGGTTATGATGCTTTCATTCTTTCATTCTCTCATTCTCTCATTCTCTCATTCTCTCCACTGCGGTATCATCTATTTTGAATGAAAATGTCGAACCGATTCAACAAAAAAGTTAAAAAATGTCGAACCGATTCGACACAAAATGATTAATTTGGTTGCATCATTTTATAACATGTTCATCATGGATCGGCTTTATACATGGTCATATCAACGAATTAGACAGGTAAATACCAACTTCAAAAGGTATTTGTATAACAAAATTGATTGGAATGCACAGTTGAGTATTATCATAGGCATGAGAGGAGTTGGGAAAACCACCTTAATGCTGCAATATGCTAAAGAAAATCTGCCGTTCAATGAAAGCACCATTTATATTTCGCTGGATGATATTTTTTTTTCTTCCAACACCTTAATCGATTTTGTTGAAGAATTCCATAAACGGAACGGAAAATATCTACTGATTGATGAAGTACAAAAATACGAAGGATGGTCACGAGAAATAAAATTGATTTATGACAATTTCCCTGAAATTAAAATGCTTGTCAGTGGAAGTTTTGCGATTGGAATTTTAAAAGGTGAAGGTGATTTAAGTCGAAGGGGAATTATTCATCGTTTGCAGGGAATGTCGTTTAGGGAATATGTCAATTTTAAATATGGGCTTGATCTTCCTGTTGTTAAGCTTCAAGATCTGATAGAAAGTCCGCTAGAGATTGCTTTCTCTATCAATGAAAAAATTAAGCCCATTAAATTGTTTGAAGATTATTTATTAAGTGGCCATTATCCATTTTCAGTGGGGGATGAAAAAAACTTTAATCAGCGCATGATGCAAGTGGTCAATACGATCATCGAAACAGATCTACCATCGGTACACAGGATTGATTATAATGCTGTTTTAAAAATGAAACGATTGCTTGCCATCATTGCCGAATCGGTTCCGTTTAAACCAAACGTCAAAAAATTGGCGGAGAAATTGACTTTATCACGCGATACCTTGCTGAAATATTTCCAGCTTTTAGCCAGTGCCGATATCATCATTCTATTGTTTTCGTCTACAAAAGGTATCAGTGCTTTAAATAAACCAGAGAAAGTGTATTTAAATAATCCCAATCTGGCTTTTTTATTTGCTAAAACAGCGACTGATATTGGCAATTTACGTGAAACATTTTTTATCAATCAGCTTCAAGGCCTTTTTAACGTTGAATATCCCGAACAGGGTGATTTTTTGGTAGATGGGAAATACTTGTTTGAAGTAGGCGGAAAAAATAAAAGTGCCCGACAGATTGCAGGCAAGGAAAATGCCTTTGTGGTTTCCGATAACATTGAACTACCGGTAGGAGATAAAATTCCATTGTGGATGTTTGGGTGCTTATATTGATGCTTTCCTTTATATCCTTTATTTATTTTAAATTCACGGTTTAAATTCATGAACATGAATCGATATTTCACCATCATCCTGCTGATATTTTTTGGTCAGTCACTGTATGCACAATTCAGCTCAGAAGCTTTTTACAAGGAAAATTTTCTGCACGAAGCGGTTTGCAGCCACGCCCCTTTGAAAAGCCAATTCACGGAGAATGCCCGCCATGGCGACTGGGACCTGACGTACAATAAGCTGGAACTGACCATCAATCCTGAAAAGTATTACATCGAGGGAACGGTGCATTTTGCTTTTTCGGCACGGGTGAACCAGCTTTCCAGCGTGATCATTGACTGTTCCGAAGTGCTAGAGATTGTTGCGGTGAAGGCAGGGGAGACCGACCTGGACTTTTCGCGGCAAGGCGACCAAATCACCATTACCTTGCCCCGTGTGCTTGCTGCCGGTGAAACCGGGGCGTGTACAGTTGCATACAAGGGAGCGCCCACCACCACGGGATTCGGATCTTTCACGCAGAATTTTCATGGCAATCAAATCCCTTCCATCGAAACTTTGTCGGAACCCTACGGTGCTAAGGAATGGTGGCCCTGCAAACAAAGCCTGGCCGATAAAATCGATTCCATCGATGTGGTGGTGCATTCCCCCGTAGCTTATGAAACAGCATCGAACGGGCTGTTGATTGAAAACACCGTTTCCAAAGGTGTGCGTACTTGCCACTGGAAACACCGGCACCCCATTGTCACCTACCTGGTGTTCATCACCACAACCGTGTATGAAAAATATACCGAATATGCCACCCTGGGCGATGGCACCAGGGTTCCGGTGTTGAATTATGTTTTCCCTTCGTCGCTCAGCAATGCAAAGCAAAACACCCCTGTCACCTCGCAGCTCATCGAGCTTTACAGTGAACTTTTTATCGATTATCCATTTAAGGATGAAAAATATGGTCATGCCCAGTTCAGTTGGGGCGGTGGCATGGAACATCAAACCATGAGTTCCATGGGGGCTTTTACGCCCAGCCTCATTGCCCATGAGCT
>JAFGVJ010000132.1 GCA_016938055.1 Prolixibacteraceae bacterium | reverse complement strand
TTCAGTTTTTCATTGCAAAGCCATCTGAACACCACTGCCCCAGGCAGGGAGGAGGCGTTTAGCGGTGCGCCGGCAGGGCCCATGGGAAGCAGGCTGCAAGGAGCGACCGGAGGGAGCTCCCTTGCAGCCGTTGCGGAACAGGGCTTTGCCGGTGTACCCTATAAGCCGTAGCCCGGCTGCCTGCCAAAATATTAAATCTCCTGTTGTTCGGCCATTTTTACACGTTGTTGGTCAACAAACTACCCAACACGGTGTTTAATCCTATGCTTTTATAAAAATGTTGTGTATTTTTTGCACCCTTTGCCAAGACAAAGTTTTGAATTTATAAACCAATGATATACGTATGAAACATGTTACTTTTTTGACGAAAGTGGTGCTCTTTACTGTTTTTAGTATGTTTGCAGCCATGAATAGTTACAGCCAGATGAACCGTAGTGAAATCGCCGACCAATACAAATGGGACCTGAGCGATATTTATGCATCGGAAGCCGATTGGAGAGCATCGAAAGATGCACTGAGCAAGGAATTGAACAAGGTGGAACAGTACAAGGGTACGCTCACCAAAAGTGCCAAAAACCTGCTGGAATGCCTGGAGTTTAATTCCAACATCTCGAAGGAAGCCAGCAAATTGTACATCTATGCCGGCATGCACTCCGACCTGGATACCCGCGACATGAAATACACCGGGATGAAACAGGAACTGCAGCAGATGTTTTCCGATTTCGGGGCCAAATCGGCCTTTATCCAGCCCGAGATTCTCACCGCCGAGTGGGAAACCATTGAAGGCTTCATCAAAACTGAGCCCAAGCTGGAAGTTTACCGCATGGGACTGGAAAACATGTTCCGCACCAAAAAACACACGCTGAGCGAGGCCGAAGAGCGCATCATGGCCCTGTCGGGGATGATAGGCGGAACCGCTCAACAGGTGTACGGCACCTTCTCGAATGCCGAGATGCCCAAGCCCGAAGTGACCCTCAGCAACGGGGAGAAAATTGAAATCGGAAGCTCCGAGTACAGTCGTTATCGGGCCGCAGCCAACCGTGCCGACCGCGAAATTGTGTTCGACGCTTACTGGAACAACTATGCCAAATTCAAAGCCTCGTTTGGCGAGATGCTGTATGGCAATGTGAAACGCGACATGTTCAGGGCCAAAGCCCGCCATTACGAATCGTCGCTCGAAGCCGCGCTATATCCCAACAACATCCCAACCAGCGTGTACCATTCGCTGGTGGAGAATGTGAACAAGAATCTGCCGGCCTTCCATCGTTACCTCAACATTAAAAAACGGATGATGGGGGTTGATACGCTGAAATACCTCGATTTGTATGCCCCGGTGGTGAAGGATGTGGATGAAAAATACTCGTACGACGAGGCTGCGGCCATCATCCTGGAAGCATTGAAACCCCTGGGCGACGACTATGTGGCCGTGGTGAAAAAAGCCATCGACGAACGCTGGATTGACGTGTACCCCACCCCCGGCAAACGCTCGGGCGCTTATTCCAACGGTGCTTTCTACGACGGGCATCCCTTTATCCTGCTGAATTATACCGACCAGTACAACGATGTGAGCACCATGGCGCATGAGCTGGGCCACACCATGCAAAGTTACTTGTCGAACAAAAAACAGCCCTACCCGCTGGCCGACTACGAAATTTTCGTAGCCGAAGTGGCATCGACTTTCAACGAGGTGTTGCTCTTCAACTACATGCTGGACAAGGTGGAAAACGACGATTTAAAACTTTCCCTGCTGATGAACTGGCTCGACGGATTCAAGGGAACCCTGTTCCGCCAAACCCAGTTTGCCGAATTTGAGCTGAAAATCCACGAAGCAGCCGAAGCGGGAAAACCACTTACCGGCGATACTTTCTCCGAAATGTACACCAACATTGTGAACGCCTACTATGGCCACAACGAAGGGGTTTGCCATGTGGACGATTACATCAGCATGGAGTGGGCTTTTATCCCGCATTTCTACTATAACTTCTACGTTTACCAGTACAGCACTTCGTTTACTGCCTCCATTTCGTTGGCCGAAAAAGTGCTGGCCGGTGACAAAAAGACCCTGGAAAACTACCTGAATTTCCTGGCCGCCGGCGGATCGGATTACCCCATTGAACTGCTGAAAGCAGCCGGTGTGGACATGACCAGCGCCGAGCCTTTTGAAAAGACCATCGAAGCCATGAACCGCGTGATGGACGAAATTGAAAGGATTCTGGATAAGAAATAAAGACGGGTTCTTTACAAAATATCAACCGGCCGACAGGAACTCTCCTTTCGGTCGGTTTTTTTATGCGCCGACTTTCAGGGTAAAATAATGTTTCCGAACCACCGTGAAATTCATGATCAGGTAAACGGCTGCCAGAGATAGCACAATGGGAGGAAGGATGCCCAAACCTTCCATGTTACCGAAAATTTTCAGGGTAAAATAAATGGCCACGATGGCCGCGGCTACAATGTCGCTGATTTGCAACCAGCGGGGTACTGCAATGACTACTTTTAACGATTCTCCTTCATGAAGGTTAACGGTAAGTTTACGGCTGCGGTAGAGGCTCATGCTGGCCTGAAGGACATGTTGACCGGCTGCTAAGTCGCTATGTTTTTGCTCGCCGTTGGCGATTTCGGCAAGTACTTGATTGTTGCACAAGAGCTGCACTATTTGCTTCCGGTGCATCCAGCTGCTTTGCCGTTTGATGTTGAGTTGAGCCATGGTGATGGAGGATGCTTTAATTTACAACAAAGTTAAGCAGCAGGATGAAGTATACAAACGTTGATTGGACCCTATTCTCCCGCGTTACGCAGAACAAAAAAGTACTTTCGCATGAATATCAGTCCAAGCACCATCACCAGTATCAGGGGAATGAGCAGCAGACCAATGAAAAGCGGGTTGAGCCGATCGTTGAACATCAGGAAAACCAGGGATATAAACACAGCTGATACTGCGAGTGTCATGTACAGCAGTTGAACAGCAGGATGAACCGACAATTCAAGTTTGTTGTGTTCCTGAATCCGGGTATTGACCTTTGTACCGGGTCCGCGAAACAGTCCGGTAACAGGCATCACTGAATGGACTCCTTCGTCGATACTGAAGGACACAGGGGAACCGTTTTGAATGATCCCGATTTTTTTCTGATTGAGATAAATGCTGACCGGTTTGTTCCGGTAAATGCGTTGCTTTTTTCGCACGATGATGAGGTTTGCCATTTTCAGCTTTTGTTTTTTGGTGCAGCAAAGGTATGACACTCAACTACCGATGTCAATACTTATGGCCATAATTCTTTCAAATCATAACTTTAGCTTAGGTATTTAGATTCTTTTTAAATGATAAAGATGGCTGCGGGAATAATTTTGTATTTTTGCGCCACTAAACCAACAAATATGGCAACAAAAAAACCAACAAGCACGAGGCGTAAGCAAACCCGGAACCGTGGTTTCCTGTATGGCCTGATCCTTGGGATCCTCATTGCCGCAGGGGCTGTTTATTATTACAACAACCATTACAAAAAGTCTGAGCTTGAAAGAAAGACGGAGAAACTGGAGAAACAAGCCAAGAAAGAGCTGGAGAAAGCCGAAGATGGCGTAAAAAAATTATTTGACAAGTAAGTTTAATTGATTGCATGAAGGTTATTGACATTATCAACCAATCGGACAAAACCCTTTTCTCGTTTGAATTGCTTCCGCCTCTCAAGGGTGCCGGCGGAGATCAACTCTACCAAACCATTGAAGGACTGCTGGATTTCGATCCCAAATACATCAATCTTACCACCCACCGCGACGAATTTGAATTTCGCACCCGCGAGGATGGCCTCATTGAAAAACGGATAGTCCGAAAACGTCCAGGCACGGTGGCCATTGCAGCCAGCATTCAATACAAGTACGGCATTCCGGTAGTACCGCATATTCTCTGTGGCGGCTTCACCCGCAGCGAAACCGAACATGTACTGATTGACCTGAATTTTTTGGGGATCAAAAACGTATTGGCCTTAAGAGGCGATGGTTTAAAAGGGGAACAGATTTTTAAGGCTGAACCTAACGGCAACCAAAATGCCCAGGAGTTGGTGCAACAGATTGCCGATTTGAAAGCAGGGAAATACCTCGATCCTTACCTGAAAAATACCGCCCCGCTCGATTTCTCCATCGGTGTGGCCGGGTATCCCGAGAAGCATTTCGAAGCGCCCAACCTCGACACCGACATGCAATACCTGAAACAAAAAGTGGATGCCGGTGCCGATTACAT
>JAFGVJ010000131.1 GCA_016938055.1 Prolixibacteraceae bacterium | reverse complement strand
CCGGCGTACAAAGCCATATCGCCAAGTACCGATTTTGCCGAGACCCTCCACAAACTGGCGTATTCGGGAACCAAGCCGTGACCACTGTTGTTGATGCAATCTTCGACATAGGCCAATACTGACTCATTGGTGTATTCGCCCAACGATTGTTGGTTATAATACCCGGTATAATACAAAAATACCCGGGCCAACATGGCTTCGCCTGCCCACTTGGTAACTCGGCCCCAATTTTCATATTTCATGGCTGAATAAGGAGCACTCAAGCCGTTTTCGGCACAATATTTTAAGTCATCGAGGATGTACGTGTACAATTCGTCGGCCGGAGTACGGGGCGGAGTGACATCCGGACCATAAATTTCCATGATTGCCGGTACTTCGCCAAACATCTGCGCCAATTGAAGATGATAATAGGCCCTTAAAAACCTTGCTTCGGCGAGGTATTGTTTTTGAAGATTTTCCTTTCCTGTCCAGTCAATGATTTTTTCATTCTGGATATAGGTATTGGCTCTGTAAATGCCTCCATAATAGGTTTTCCACAATATTTGATTGGCATTGGCCTCTGGTTGTGGCAGACCACGGTCATTCCTTGGATAGCCTCCACCATCGCCGCTACCGCCACCACCGGCACAGTCGTCCGATGCTTGCTCCGATAAAATAAAGGGGCACCAGTAGTCATCGTTGGTGAGGGTATTGTAAACGGCCGTCAACGCTTGTTGTGCATCGGCAGGTGTATGGTAAAAGTTTTCCACCACCGAAGAGGTTGTGGGCTTTTTGTCGAGAAATTCCTCGCTACAGCCTGTGGCGATCAGCATTACAGATAGGATGAATATTATTCGTTTCATAGTTTAATCATTTAAAAGGTTACATTAAAGCCAAACAGGTAGGTGCGGGCCGATGGATAAAAGCCGGCATCGATACCTGATGCATATTTATCGCCTGAAGTTCCGCCGTACCCAATTTCAGGGTCCCATCCATCGTACTTGGTGATGGTGAGCAAATTGGTTGCTGCAACGTAAACCCTGAACTTTTGAATGTCTGAGCGCTTTAAGATTGATTTTTTCAAATCGTATCCAATGTTGAGGCTTTTAATTTTCACATAGTCACCATCGTGAACGTAGAGGTCGCTAAATTTAATCCAGTTCCCATTCCCTTCTTCACTGGTTGTCACCCTGGGACGAGTATTGGAGGTACCTTCTCCCTGGTCAATCACACCATTGTCATTATGATCTACCCATTGCCACCGGTCTAAAATATCGCTTGTGTAATTGGCATAATATCTTTCCTGAGCCCTGTACGATTTAACAATCTGGTTACCGGTTTGACCTTGAATGTTCATTGATAAGTCGAAACCTTTATAGGCTGCATTAATTCTAAAGCCAAAAATGAAATCGGGGTTGGGATCGCCGAGAAATACTTTATCGTCGTCGTTGATTTTACCGTCACCATTGATGTCGCGTCTGATGACATCACCGGGTTTGACGGCCTTCACATTGTAGTAAGGTTTCCCGTCAGGTTTTAAATAAGAGGCGATTTCCTCTTCGGTTTGGAAAATCCCATCAATTTCGTGGCCCCAGAAAAATCCCATGGGCATTCCTTCCTGCACCCGATAAAACTCGGGGCAAGCATTGAATAATACGCTGGTTGCGCCATGAATAATGCTGTCGGGCACACTGGTTACAATGTTTTTATTATAGGCTACATTGGCGCCAAAATCGAGGTAAAAATTACCAAAGTTCTTTTGATAGCCCAAATCGAATTCGACGCCTGAATTTTTAACATTACCGGCATTGAGGTATGGGTTTGAAGTGCTTACACCCGCAATACCTGAGATTCCTGCAACAGGTGCCTGCATGATCCAATCTTTACTTGATTTGTTATACCAGTCGAAGGTAAACCTGAAATTCTCCAAAAAATGGGAGTCAAAACCGATGTTGGCCTGGGTTGATGCTTCCCACCTTAAATCGGGGTTGGCAAAAAGGATGGGAGAAACCCCTTGTTGTTCTGCTCCTCCAAAAACGTATGGACGATCTTCGTTCCCTACCTGAGCCATGTACACAAACTGGTCGGCAGGTTCTTTTCCGTTTTGTCCCCAGCTGGCACGAACTTTTAAGAAATCGAGCCATGAAACATCACTCATGAAATCTTCTTTGGTCATGACCCATCCGGCTGAAACTGCCGGGAAGTAGCCAAATCGGTAATTCTGGCCAAATCGGGATGAACCATCGCGGCGCAATGATACTGTTGCAAGATATTTTTCATCGAAATCGTAACTGATTCTTCCGAATACGGAAAAGCGGCTGTCGGTTTCACCAAAATCGCCTTCAATAACATAGCTCGAAAGAATGGTGTCGGGATCAACATTGTTCAAAACCATGGCAGTATTGCTCAACTTACCCTCGCGTTTCGAGTACATGTTAAAGTAACGGCCATCCTGGGCGTTCATCCCCACCATGGCCAATGCATGGTGCTTGCCGAAAGACTTTTCGTAGGAAACAACATTGTCCCAGTTATAATTAAAGTTTCTCGACATGCTTTGAGAATAATCGGCTTTAATGTTGTAATTGTATGGCGTGATTAAGAAAGTATCCTGGTGGTCACTGTAATTGCTGAAATGAAGGGTTGCTCCAAAATCGGTTCTGAATTTCAATCCAGGAAGAATTTGAATTTCGGCGTACAGGTTGCCAATAAAATCGTCGTAATTATTAATGCCATTGTATTTATAATGCATATCTGCAATGGGATTGCCTTGTCCGTCAAATGCTCCGTTTTGGCCATTTTCATCCATTTGTTGTCCTCTCCCAAAACCGTCAGCTTGATTTTCATCATAAGGTTCAATGATCGGTGATGCACCAATCAAGTCAAACAGGAAGTTAACGTATTGATTCCCTGTTGACATGGCCTTGCTTTTTCGGTGGTTATAAGTGATGTTTTCCCCTATTTTCAAATAGTCTTTTACCTGGTGTTCTGAATTCAGGCGGAAACCTAATCGTTCGTATTTTGACTTGTCTTCGAAATTGAATATCCCTTCTTCTGCGTTGTAGGATACAGACATCGAATAAACCGATTTTTCACTACCACCACTTATTCCAATGAAGTGACTTTGTGAAGGGGCATTTTGATTCAGTACTTCCTCTACCCAGTCGGTTCCTTCGCCCAAACTATTGATGTATTCTTCGGTAAACGGGAGGTTTTTTATTCTGGGATTCGTATTGTACATGGCTTCGTTCATAATGGTGGCGTAGTCTTTAGCTCCGAGCATGTCGATTTTCTTCGCCAAATTTGAAAATCCAAAATAGGTATCATATATCACCTGGGCTTCCCCTTTTTTTCCTTTTTTGGTAGTAACCAGTATTACTCCGTTGGCCGCGCGAGAACCGTAAATAGCGGCTGAAGCTGCGTCTTTCAATACGTCAATGGTTTCAATGTCGGAGGGGTTCAGCATGCCCAAACTACCCGGAACACCGTCAATCAATACCAGCGGACTGTTACCGTTGATGGACGATAAGCCGCGAATGGTGATGTTGAAATCCGAACCGGGTTGCCCCGATTGTTTCACGATCTGCATTCCGGGAGTTAAGCCTTGTAGTGCACTCTCGATGCGGTTGACATTGTTCTTTGTAAATTCTTCACTTTTTACCTGAGTGGTTGCACCGGTAACCAGCTTTTTCTTTTGGACACCATAGCCCACCACCATCACCTCGTCGATGCCCAATACATCGCGCTCGAGGGTTACGTTGATCACTGACTGGCTGCCAACCCTGATTTCCTGGGCCTTATAACCAATGTAATTCACACTTAAAACGGCATTTTCACCGGGAACATTGATGGCATAAGTACCATCGATGCCCGTGGCAGTTCCGGTTGTTGTTCCTTGCACCACAATGTTTACACCCACAAGGGTTTCACCAGCGGTATCGTTCACCGTTCCGGTAATCAACTTTTGCTGAGCCGAAACAGAAAGTACCAAACAGAAACTGGCGGTGATGAATGCCAACATTCGTTTCGACAGGAAACATTTGAGTCCTGTCATGCTAAGTAGGTAATTCATAGATTTTTTCATTTAGTAGTAAAGTTGTAAGGGCATACTGCCAATTACAGCAGCTATGCCCATTAAAAAAAGGATTGCTTATTTTATTTATATGATTTCATCATCGGGGTGTTTGCTCGAGAGGATGAACTCTACCCAGGTACTGGCGAGAGGATCTGTTGAAATGTTTTTGATTACCCCATCAAATGTATAGTTCGCTCCGGGAACAAGGCTTACTTCCTGAAAGATGAAAATTCCGGAAGTTCCATAACCATACACATCCAAACAACCTCCTTCGCCATCAGAAGGTTTATCATCTTTATAGTCAAAGGTGATGTACCCTGCATCAGCTGCATCGGTGCACCAATAGCTGGTCCAGGCTTCTTCATTGTCCATGCTGCCACCAACAATAACTTCCTGTGCATGAGTATACAAACCTAAAAATAACAAGCTTGTAATAAGTCGTAAATATTTCATCATTTTAGCGTTAAAAGAATGATTGGTTTGAATGTAAATCAGTCATTTTGTGCTCGTAACAACTTCAAAAAAAGCTGCTTCGTTTACACCTTGATATTACACAGAAACCATGAGTAGCGGCTTTGTTGTTTGTTTTGGATTAGGGGATGAAATGTAATCCTCGAATTACGAGCATGCAGAAGTTTTGAAATTGGATGATTTCAATTGTTTTCCATCGCTTTCAATGGTATACTCATGGAAATTGATGAAAACCCGAAAGGGTCAAAAAGTTTTGGAGATTCCGATCCTGAAACCGCTTCTTTTTTCAAGGTGTTGTCCCTGATCGGTGGCCAGGGAAATGGAAAGGTCAAGGGGAAATTTCACTGAAGAATAATGGAGGCCTAACAATCCCGAGAATTGATTTCGTTGCGGGTCGAAAGGTTTTGAATAGGTTCCGAAGTTCTGGCTGAAGGTTAATTTCCCTTCCCAGCTGAGAACGGGCAGTAGTTGCCCTTTCCATCCAAGGTGGTGCATCACGATGCGGTTGTTGGTGATGCCGCGGATCATACCGTCCACCATATTGACCGGGTTAAACAGGGGGGAAACCATCATCATACCCTGGTAAGAATACCCTGATTGATAAACGCCATGATTGTAATAATTATCGAGCCCGGTACTTCCCTGCACATGCTTGTCGCCACCCTGATGTTTGGTGTACATGAACTCGTACATGACGGCTTCGATGAGGTGGGCCTTGCCAAAATCGGCATACAAGCCATAAAGATTATCACTGATGTTTTTCAGCTCCATGCCCGAGTGGTCTTCAAACAAGTGATTGATGAAAAACGAAAGGGTAGCATTTCCCAGGGGTAAATCGTATTGCAGGTGGTAACTGCCAAACTGGTTGCCGGCCACGTTGAACTGGTCGGTAACCGGGAAGCGATCATTCCCGGTACTGCCGGTAATGTAAATCAGATAATCCTGAAATTCATCGGGCAAAGGTCCCAGACCGGGCGAAACCCCACCCCACATCACATAGTGATTCAGACCAATGGTGAAAACCGATTGATTGGGAAAGGATACCCTGCCATACAGCGATTTGTGGTGGAGCCTGGTTCCGGTCACATAGCGTTGATCGTTCAACCAGCCTTCGTCGTATTCGGCCTTAAAACTGAACCAATCTTTCCAGAACAGGAAAGGGATAAAATCATCGGTACCAAATCGAATACGGGGATAAGGACGGGCATTGTTGCTTCGGTCAAGGTTGCCATTGGTGGACGAGAGGCCCCCGAAAAAGTCCGGTTCAGCAAACCATCCGCCTTCCAGCTTCCAGCCCCAAAGAAACATTTTGGCATAAAGCTCATAGGCATTCAAATCGATGGAATTGGTGCGGGAACCTGTGAGTAAAGCTCCGGTCTCGATAGACAAGGGGCTATGGAATACATTTTTAAAACGGTAGGATCCGTCAATCAGCAACAATTGCTGAGTATGATGACTGGTGGTATAGATGGCCTGCTGGTTGGCCGTCAACCAAAAGGGCAGGTGCTCAGCATTTGAATGGAGACTTTCAGCCGAAATCTGCAGGTGGTAATTGTTTTGTCCTGACAAGCCTAAGCTGTTGATCAGTAGGGGAATCAATAAAATTTCTAGTAAAAATACCTTGCTTATCTGCATGAAAAAATGCTTAAGAAACAGATTTAATGACCATTTGGGGCAGGAAAAGTCGTTGGTTTTCATCACCGGGTTCAATTTTTCGTTTGACCAAAATGATCAGTTCCAATATGGTGGACAGGATCAGTGCTGTGGTGAAGATAATCAGCGATATTTCGAGTACGCCCAGGTACTTCTGTAGAATAAGGCTTCCAACGATGAAAAAGCCATTCATCATGAAAATAGTGGCTGTGGCTTGTAAATGGTTCATGTTTAGCACCAACAAACGATGATGAATGTGGTTTTTATCGGGAGTAAAGGGCGAGCGTTTGATGATAAAAACCCTCAGGAAGAAGACCCTTAATACATCGAACAAGGGGTAAGTCATAAAACCAATCAATACTGCCGGAACTGATTTGACGACGAATTCTCCGCTGTGTTCGGCATTGAATTCGTTGAATTTCACCGCCAGCACAAAAATGAGGGTGCCGATGAGCAAAGAGCCGGTATCGCCCATGAATATTTTATGCCTGTTGCCAAACACGTTGAACATGAAAAAGGCCAGACAGCTGCCAGCCAGGGCAAAAGCCAACAAGGCATATTCAGGTAAGCCGATCATGGAGAACCAAACGCCCATGATGGTCGTGATTTGAATGGCAATGGAAGAAGCCAGTCCGTCGATGCCATCAATCAGGTTAAAGCTGTTTATGATGACAATGCCTACAAAAAAAGTGAGCAAAGTACTGGGTATAAAGCCAAGGTTTTCAATTCCGAACAAACCATACAGGTAAGTGAAACGGAGGTTGGCAAAAAAGGCAATGATGGCAATGCTGAAAGTGAGCGCCAACAGTTTGGCTCTTGGTGATATTCCCACCAGGTCGTCTTTCATACCGGCAAAAAAGGTTACCAGTAAACTGGCAAAAATGAATTTCAGATCGTAAAAAGGGAAGGAGTCGCCACCCAGGGTGACGCCCAGGGTCAAACCTATAAAAATTGCAATACCACCAAGCGTCGGAACAATGGTTTTGGCTACTTTCCTTGAATTTGGTGTATCGTACAGGTGCTTGATCTCCGAAACTTTTACAATTTGAGGAATGCTGATAGCTGTAAATGAAAAAGAAATGATAGCAACCAGTACAAAATAAATTAGGTTTTCCATAAAAGAAATATCACCGTTGTGTTTACAAATCTAAGACTAAAATCATAGAATGTAAATAAGGAACGTAAAGAATCACATAAAGTTTGTGAATGCTTAAGAAATTATTGTGAACGGCTTCATTTTTTCTGTCAATTTATCGGTATTGTCAATCAATTTTTTTCAAAATGTCATGTATCAGGATTCAATCATCGGGCTAAAGCTTCGTGATTTGACCTTTTGTGTCCGAACCCGGATCTTGCATTCAAATACATTTTCCTATTTTTGCGTTCAATGGAAAAATTACAGCAAATGATCTTTTCAACAGCTTATTTGGGATCGGTACAGTACTATGCTAAACTTGCACAATTTCAGGAAGTTTACATTGAACAGTTCGACAGTTACCAGAAACAAACTTACCGCAACCGATGCCGAATATTGGGCGGGAATGGTCCGCTTGATCTGATCATTCCGGTAGTGAAAAACCATGGTCAGAAAACCCTGGTGAAAGATGTACAGATCGATTACCAAACCCGATGGCAGGACATCCATTGGCGAACCATTGT
>JAFGVJ010000130.1 GCA_016938055.1 Prolixibacteraceae bacterium | reverse complement strand
TGAAGTTTTTACCGATGGCCATCTGCTGCAAAAAATTATGGGCCACCTCATTGACAATGCCATCAAATTTACCAACGAAGGGAAAGTAACTTTTGGCTACTCTTTGGCAGGCAATTACCTCCGTTTTTTCGTGCGGGATACCGGCATCGGGATCAGTGTTGCCGATTCGGAAAGCATTTATGACCAGTTTCATCAGGCCAGCAATCGTCCCGACCGCAAATATCCGGGAACCGGCATTGGACTGACCATTGTCAAAAATCTGACCCAACTATTGGACAGTACCATTGAGTTTGAATCCAGCCCCGGCTTGGGATCCGAATTTTATTTTCTGCTACCTCAACAGCCCTATTTAAGAGTGGTGCACGATTAAAACATTCGGTGGAGCAATGAATTGAATTGCTGGTAGCCAATCAGCCGATCGTAACGGTCGGTGATTCTGCCATAATAAACAAACAGCTGGTAATCATTTTCGGTTTGAAAATGGCTTCCTTCCAGGTTTTCGGGTTTAACCAGCTGTTCTTCATCGTCCTTGTATGCATACTGATAGTTGTAGTAGCCCTGTTTCAACAGCATGGTCAATTCGTAGCAATTGGTGTCGAAATTCCAGGTCATGCGGTTCATAGCGGTACACTGCCAGTTGCTCAATTGCCCGAAAACATAAACCCCGCCGCCCGGCAGTGGATAGTCCATTTTCAGGGTGAAATGCACAAATTGGTAATCGGCTTCCACATCGGGATAACTCTTTTGATAGGCTTCGATGAAAAAGTTGCCGTTCATTTCCTTGTAAAACGAATAAGGTGAACGGGTTCTGAGAACACCCGGAATCAATGTGGCATGGTAAAGGGGGTCGTGGTATTCAATGTTTTCAACTCCTTCGCCGGGATATTTGATTCCCCTGATTTCAAAAAATCGAAATTCATTGCCTCCCGGGAAAGTATTTTCAACATCGTAATCGTATTCCAGTACTCCGTTCCCAAAGTACATTGGTTTCAAAGAAGTAAGGGCATTGTCAGTCCGCCTGTTTTGTTTCACCATAACCTGGATGTCGGAAATCGGATCCTGGATGGAAAAACTTCCGTGATTGATCCTGAAATCGATTTCCTGATTTTCGCCATTCAGCGGATCGAAAGTAGCCCTTCTGATACGGGCATCGATGGTAACACGAGGCTCAACTACATAAAAACGCCAGGTGATGAGCGGTACATCAGGTTCATCGCGGTCGAAAATTACCAGGGCATAATTGCCCGAATAAATGATGGGGACATCGTTGTTGGGAAGTTTTAACAGATAGTTAATATAGCCTACCGTGGTGTTGACCGAGTATTCCGAATCGATCAGGGGGAAATCGGTAAAGGAATCGAGGTATTCCTGCTGCGAAAGTTTTGAAATCCGCCATTGACGGTCGCAATGATAAATGGTGTAATAATAATTGCGTCGCACATTGCTCAGATCATCAAAACTGAATACCAGTTGTTCCTCACTGTTCAGCCTGATGATGGGATTGGACAGTTTCCATCCGGCCCGGTACATTTCAACGGTTTTGATGTGATCGTCATAAACCGTATTGTTCAGTACATGAGGCAAATCTAAAGCCATGCCAGGTGCCGATCCCAGGATAAAAACAATGAAAATAATGATACGATTGAGGTACATTGATATAGTTTCGGGTTAATCACTAAATTTATAATCATTCAAAATTAGCAAAAATAAGACCAAACAAACCTGCTTGTTTTACAACGGGAAAAAATGCTTTTTGATATGCAGGGCAATTGAAATTCAGGAGGAATAAACTAACAGGGAAAAATCAGGAAACAAACATCGCAACTTTTTCCCCACTTTTCAGCCTGATTTTCTGCCAAAAATCACTTTTTAAATATCTACATAATTGCACTTAGATGAAAAATAATATCTTAAAATATTTACCTTTGTCCGTCAAAAAATAAAATCTAAAATTCAACAATGTCGAAAACTATTAGAATCAGAAAAGGTTTAGATATTAAATTGAAAGGAAAGGCTGCATTGGCAATTGGTGCTACCATTACACCAAGTGTTTGCGCCATCAGGCCTGCCGATTTTCCCGGACTGACACCAAAGCTCTTGGTGAAAGCCGACGACCTTGTGAAGGTGGGAACTCCTCTGTTTTACGACAAAGCACAACCCGATGTGAAGTTTACTTCACCAGTAAGTGGTAAGGTGCTGGCCATTAACCGCGGGGAGCGTCGACGGATTCTTGAAGTAGAAATCGGGAACGACGGGAAATTTGAAACTAAAGACTTTTCTGCCGGGATTCAATCACCCGATCGAACAACGATTCAGCAAGTGTTGTTGGAAAGTGGCCTGTGGCCCTTTTTGGTTCAACGTCCGTTTGGCGTCATTGCTAAAGTGACTGACTCTCCCAGGGATATATTCATCTCGGGTTTTGATTCTGCTCCCTTGGCTCCCGATTCCGATTTTCTCTTTGCCAATGAACTGGCCCATATTCAGGCCGGGATCAATGTGGTGTCGAAACTCACCGATGGAAAAGTCTACCTTGGTTTGCGCGAAGGTTCAAAACTATCATCGCTGAAAGGGGTCGAAATCAATTACTTCAGTGGGCCACATCCGGCAGGTAACGTAGGCATTCAATTGCACAAGGTGAAACCGGTGAACAAAGGTGAAGTAGTGTGGACCATTGACTTGCAGGGATTGATTTTCATCGGCCGCTTGTTTTCAACAGGCAAACTGAATTTTGAGAAGACGATTGCTTTGACCGGTTCGGAAGTAAAGCAACCCGGCTACTACAAAACAGTGCTTGGAGCCGGACTTGCACCCCTGATCGATGGCAAAACACTACAAGCCAATACCGAACGGATCATCTCGGGCAATGTGCTTACCGGTACCAAAATGGATGCTGATGAATATCTTGGGTTTTATCACAACCAGCTGACCATCATCCCCGAAGGCAACCAGATTGAACCCTTCGGATGGGCCATGCCCGGGCTGAACAAGTTCAGCGCCAGCAAAACCTTCCTCTCCAGTTTGTTGCCACGTAAAGAATATGTACTCGATGCCAATTTCCATGGTGGTGAACGTGCTTTCGTAGTATCGGAACAATACGAAAAAGTGCTGCCAATGGACATTCTGCCTGTTTACCTGTTGAAGGCCATTCTGGCCAACGACATCGACAAGATGGAACAACTGGGAATCTACGAAGTAGTTGAAGAAGATATGGCCCTGTGCGAATTTGTTTGTACTTCAAAAATTGAAGTGCAGGAAATTTTGCGCGATGGTATTTCATCAATGATTAAAGAGTTAGCATAATAATGTGTTACATTCAATGCCTTCAGGCCATTGGATCAAAAAGATATTTTGAATGAAAGGACAAGGAATTAAGAATTTTTTCGATAAGCATCGGCCAAAATTCGAAAAAGGTGGAAAGCTTCATCCCTTCCACAGTGTCTTCGAAGGTTTTGAAACATTCCTGTATGTTTCGGCTGCTACCACGAAAAAAGGATCGCACGTACGTGACAGCATTGACCTGAAACGGACCATGATCATCGTGGTGCTGGCTTTGGTTCCTACATTGCTGTTCGGGATGTACAACATCGGCTTTCAGCATTTTCATGCCATAGGTACTTTTGCCGAAAAAACCTTTTTTGAAGTGTTCCTCTACGGAGCGTTGAGGGTATTACCGGCCCTGGTGGTATCGTATGTTGTCGGCTTGGGAATCGAATTTGCCTTTGCGCAAATCAAAGGGCACGAAATCAACGAAGGCTACCTGGTGTCAGGGATCCTGATCCCTTTGGTTTTACCCATCAATACACCATTGTGGATGACTGCACTGGCTGTTGTATTCTCGGTAATCATTGCCAAGGAAGCCTTTGGCGGCACAGGCATGAATATTTGGAACCCGGCCCTGGTTGCCCGCGCATTTCTTTTCTTTGCCTACCCGGCACAGATGAGCGGCGACAGTGTTTGGGTGCGCATTGGCAACGAACAGGTAGTTGACGGTTTTTCGGGAGCAACCCCGCTGGGTATGGCCCTGAACGGTGTTTTCGATTACAATATTTGGGAGGCCTTCTGGGGATTCATCCCGGGCTCTATTGGCGAAACTTCAACCTTTGCCATCCTGATTGGAGCTGCCATTTTGATTATCACCGGAATTGGCAGCTGGAAAATCATGCTGGCCACCACTTTGGGAGCCGTTGTGACTGGCCTTCTGATGAATGCCTTTGCCGTGAACGATTATATGGCCATGCCTTTCTGGCATCACCTGATCTTAGGCGGTTTTGCCTTTGGCGCGGTGTTCATGGCCACCGATCCTGTATCGGCAGCTCAAACCAACAGGGGAAAGTGGATTTATGGCTTCCTCATTGGTGTTGTAGCCATTGTGATCAGGGTACTGAACCCGGCTTATCCCGAAGGCATGATGCTGGCCATTCTGCTCATGAACACCTTTGCCCCGCTCATTGATTATTACGTAGTGGAAGGCAATATCAGGAAACGTTTGAAGAGAGCCGCTGTTTAATGATTTAAATCGATGCAAAATGAATAGAAACGGAAATACATATACTTTCATCTATGCTTCGGTCATGGTGATTATTGTAGCAGCCATACTCTCGTATGCGGCTATCTCGCTGAAACCGTACCAGTTGCGTAATGTTGAAATTGAAAAGAAGCAAAACATCCTGGCTTCTGTGAACATTGTGGTGCCTGCTATCGAAGCAGAAGCAATTTATGCTGAAAAAATTACCAAGGCCTACCTCATCAATGCTAAAGGTGAAGTGGTGGAGGGCGAAGCATTTTCGGTCGATTTGAAGGTGGAGCATTCCAAACCTCTTGAAGAAAGGAAATTACCGGTTTATGAAGCCAACTTCGGCAGCGAAGGGATCAAGTATGTGATTCCCCTGCGCGGAACCGGTTTATGGGGACCTATTTGGGGCTATGTGGCACTCAATGCCGATTTGAATACCATTTACGGGGCAACTTTCGATCACCAGGGTGAAACACCCGGTTTAGGTGCCGAAATCACTACCGAAGGTTTTCGCGTTAACTTTAAAGGGAAAACCATTTTTGACGAACAAGGAAAATTTGTATCACTGATTGTAGCTAAAACCGGCGAAAAAGCACCCGCACAGCATAAAGTGGATGGCATTTCGGGTGGTACCATTACCAGCAAGGGATTGCAACAAATGTTGTTCGATGATTTATCCTGCTATGTCGAATTCTTCAACCAGAAAAAAAATAATGAGTTATGAGTGAAAAAGATGCATTGTTCTCGAAGAAGAATTTAAAACTGCTCACTGATCCGCTGAGTACTCAAAACCCCATTACAGTGCAGGTATTGGGTATCTGTTCTGCACTGGCCGTAACGGTTCAAGTGAAACCGGCCATTGTGATGTCCATTTCGGTGATTATTGTAACCGCTTTTGCCAACCTTATCATTTCATTGTTGAGGAATTCCATCCCCAACAGGATTCGGATCATTGTTCAGCTGGTGGTTGTCGCTTCGTTGGTGATTTTAGTGGACCAGGTACTCAAAGCCTTTGTATACGATGTGAGCAAACAACTTTCGGTATTTGTGGGGCTCATTATTACCAACTGCATCATCATGGGGCGCCTCGAAGCTTTTGCCCTGGGCAACAAGCCCTGGCCTTCGTTCCTCGACGGAATCGGCAATGGTGCCGGTTATGGTTTGATCCTGATCATTGTCTCGGTTTTTCGTGAATTGTTGGGGGCCGGATCAATCATGGGCTTTCAGCTTATTCCCGAAGGTTTCTACAACTTTGGTTATGTCAACAACGGATTGATGGTATTATCACCCATGGCGCTGATCACGGTAGGAATCATCATTTGGGTTCACCGAACACGCAAACGCGAACTGATTGAAAATAAATAACACACCTAAGATCACTGAAAAATGGAAAACATAATCAACATATTTGTCAAGTCTATTTTCCTGGAAAACATGGTGTTTGCCTACTTTCTGGGGATGTGTTCGTACCTGGCTGTTTCGAAGTCAGTTAAAACCGCTACTGGTTTGGGTTTGGCTGTTGTTTTTGTACTGGGGATTACTGTTCCGGTAAATTACCTGCTCGAAAACAAGGTTTTGAAAGAAGGTGCATTGGCATGGCTTGGACCCCAGTTTGAAATGGTAGATTTAAGCTTTCTAAGCTTCATCATGTTCATAGCCGTGATTGCATCCATGGTGCAACTGGTTGAAATGGTGGTGGAAAAATTTGCTCCTGCCCTTTATTCAAGTCTGGGTATCTTCCTGCCATTGATTGCTGTAAACTGTGCTATTTTGGGTGGCGCTTTGTTCATGCAACAGAAAGCATTCCTGAACATTGGCGAAGCCACCACGTATGGCATCGGATCGGGAATTGGCTGGTTTCTAGCCATTGTGGGCATTGCTGCCATTCGTGAGAAAATTCAGTATTCCAACATCCCTGCACCGCTTCGCGGATTGGGTATGGCCTTCATTATTACCGGCTTAATGGGTATGGCCTTTATGGGATTTTCAGGAATTAAATTATAATCGAACCTATTAATATCAGATCAAATGATTCTTTTAGTTACACAAACAACCATTATTCTGATCAGTATCATCTTCTTTCTTGTCGTGATTTTGCTGTTGGTTGGAATCCTGTTGTTTGCCAAAAAGAAATTGATGCCATCGGGCTCGGTATCCATCGATATCAATAACGGGGAAAAAGTAATGACTGTTGAACCAGGGTCGACTGTATTGGCTACCATGAGTACAAACGGAATCTTTTTACCCTCGGCTTGTGGAGGTGGTGGTACCTGCGGGATGTGTAAGTGTCAGGTTGAAGAAGGCGGAGGTTCAATCTTGCCAACTGAAACCGGTTTTTTCACCCGCAAAGAGCAACAGAATAACTGGCGCCTGGGTTGCCAGGTGAAAGTTCGTCAGGATATGAAAATTCATGTTCCCGAAGAAGTGATGGGCATCAAAAAGTGGGAGTGTGAAGTGGTCTCCAACCACAACGTGGCTACTTTTATCAAAGAATTTGTTGTGAAACTTCCCGAAGGTGAATTGCTCGATTTTAAATCGGGGGGTTACATTCAGATTGATGTGCCCAAATACGAATGCGATTTCAAAGATTTCGTGATTGAAGAGGAGTACCGCGATGAGTGGGACAAATTCAAATTGTGGGATCTGAAAATGAAAAATAACCAGGAAACATACCGTGCGTATTCCATGGCCAACCATCCTGCCGAAGGAAATATCGTGATGCTCAACATTCGTATCGCTACCCCGCCATGGGACCGCCAGAAAAATACCTGGGCCAATGTTCCTTCCGGGATATGTTCTTCCTACATCTTTTCACGTAAGCCCGGCGACAAGGTAACCATCTCGGGTCCTTACGGCGAATTCTTTATTCAGGATACCCAGAACGAGATGTTGTACATTGGTGGCGGTGCCGGAATGGCGCCCCTTCGTTCACATCTTTTCCACTTGTTTCATACCCTGAAAACCGGGCGCAAAGTTTCCTATTGGTATGGCGCCCGCTCAGTACGCGAAATATTCTACGAAGACCACTTCAGGGCCATCGAAAAGGAATTCCCGAATTTCAAATTTACCATTGCCCTGAGTGATCCCCAACCCGGTGATAACTGGACAGGCCCCGTTGGTTTTATCCATCAGGTGATTCACGATAACTATCTCAAAGATCACGATTCACCCGAAGACATTGAGTATTACATGTGCGGACCAGGTCCGATGACCAATGCCGTGAACAAAATGCTTTACGACCTCGGCGTGGAAAAAAGTAACATTCACTTCGACGATTTCGGCAACTAATTCAAAACTTCATAGTTCATAATGACCTTTTCAGTTGGAAAGGTCATTTTTTTTATATCCCCTTTAGGTGGTATTTATTACGCCATTTTTAACCTGCTCCCGTTGATCTTGTTCCCCTTTTTTGCTTGATGGACACATTTTCATCAACTTACCATCAGGCAAACTTTAAATCCATTGCATAATTGATCATTTTCGTTGTGTTTGAGGGGGTTGTTTCAAACATTTTGGGGGGAGGTATTTTTTTGTCAAAACTATTTCATAGCATAAATTTTGTAACAATATTGTAATATATTACCAGTGGAAATGGGAAAATCAGGTTTTGCAAACCATACATTGTTAATTTCGTTAAAACTACACAAGATGAGCAGTCTTAAAAAAATTCAGTTCAAAAAGCTTTCCTATAAAATAGGGATTCTGATTATCGTAACGGAATTTGTGGCTTTACTGGCATTGGGGGTGTTTTACATCAACAGCTTTACAACACAAATAGAGACATCATTGAAGCAAAATTTTCAAACACCCGCGTATCTCATGTCAAAGGGGCTGTTACGTTACGAATCGGCCGAGGACAAGGAAATTATGGAAAAGCTGGTGGGTGAAACCATCGAGGAATGTTTGATTGTTGGGGCCAACGGTAAAGTTTATTTCTCGTTAAACCCAGAAAGTACCGGCAAACAAAAATCTGAAGTGCCCATTTTGGAAGGGCATGATGCACTCGATCAGGAAATTACAGCCGATGTTTTTAAAACAGTTGAAGGCAGCGATGGCGACTATTTTGTCACCATCAGTCCCCTCAGGCTCGAAGATGGCAAGTTTCTGGGCCATCTGTTTCTTTATGCCCGCATGGAACGCATAGCCAGCGAAAAGGCCTCCATCATCTGGATGTTCATCATCGGATCATTGCTCTGTATCATTCTTACTTCTGCCATCATCATCTTCTTGTTCAACCATTACTTCACCAACAAGATTAACCTTGTATTGAACCGTTTGAACGAGATTCAACTCGGAAAACTGCCAAAGAAAAAGCTTAAAATCGACAGCGATGATGAAATTGGTTCCCTGAGTGTCGCGATTAACAACCTGAATGATAAACTCCGCGAAATAGTTACACAGATTACCTCTGGTGCAGTGAAAGTCAATGGTAGCAGTAACCAGATCAACAACATCTCGGTAAAAGTGGCCACCGGTGCCAGCCAGCAAGCCAGTTCAGCCGAGGAAGTTTCATCGGCCGTGGAAGAAATGGCTTCCATGATCGAGTACAATTCGCAAAATGCCGAGCAAACACAGTCCATTTCAATTAGGGCTGCCGAAGGCATTCAGCAGCTTTTGGTGAAGGAAGAAGAAAGCCTGCACTATATTCAGGACATTTCGCGCAAAATTTCCATCGTGAACGACATCGCTTTTCAAACCAATATACTGGCACTCAATGCCGCGGTTGAAGCAGCCCGCGCTGGGGAACATGGTCGTGGTTTTGCCGTTGTAGCCGGTGAAGTAAGACGCCTGGCTGAAAACAGCCGCACCGCAGCCGACGAAATTACCAAGCTCTCTCTGAAAGCTGTGAGCATCACCACCGGAACCCATGACTTTATGATGAAACTGGCTCCCGAAATCGAAAAAACGTCGCAATTGGTGAACGAAATCTCTGTTTCGAGTAACGAACAAAACAATGGGGCCAGTCAGATCAATGCAGCCATTCAGGAATTGAACCTGGTGATCCAGCAATATGCGGCCACAGCCGAGGAGATGTCCCGTAACTCAAAGATTCTTAAGTCGGAAGCTTTCGAGCTTGAACAAAGTATCCTGTTCTTTCAGGTTGAAAAATAGTGAACACACACAAAAGCAAGGTGATGAAAATTTCCACAAAGTGCTACAAAAACTCACTTCATTCCTGCACAATTGCCTTACTGCTGTTGATCACTGCAGCGTGCTCGGGTGATTTGGACGAAATGGCGACTTATCAACCTTTACAAGCCACAAAGGCTACTACCACCCTCAACTTTGTGGGTCATTGGCTGAACGAAGGGCAAAGGGAAAACTTTGTACGAAACCTGGCCCGCGAATACGAATTCAAAAACCAGCACGTCAACATCAACCTGAAATTTCCTGAAGAGATCTATTACGATCAGCTCGACCGGAAAAGCAATGAAAAATTCACTGCCAGAGTGATGGCTGAGGGGATCACGGATTGGGACATACTGCGCATCAATGGAGAATACCGCGAAGTGTACGACATTCTGGGTGACCCCGACTGGGCAAAAAAACACCTGGTTGATTTCAGCGAAATTCCTGAATTCCGCGACCGAACATTGCCTGAATTGTTGAATGGTTCAGCGGCTGCCGACTGGAACGGCATCATCCCGGGCCCTCTGGTGGAAGGTCAATACTGGGCACTGTGGTGTAACCGGAATGTTGCTAAAAAAATTGGCATCGAAGTGAAACAGTTCGGGATGACCTTCGATGATTTTGCAGCTTACCTCCGGGCAGTGAAAGCATACAACGATCAAAATCCCAACGACCGGGTGAAGGCAGTTTTTGAGTCTTATGTTTGGGAAACCACCCAGGCTATTGCCATCAGTTTATATGCTTCGCTGATGGACTCACCCGAGGAATTTATGAGTGGGAAAATCACTGAAAAGAGACTTCGTGCCTGGGCGCAAACCCTTCAGGCTATTGAAACCCTTGCGCCCTATGAACCCATTGATCCAAGCTGGCGCACCACCGAATGGACCGAAACCCAAAAGGATTTTCTCGACGAACAATACCTCTTTTACATCAACGGATCGTGGATGTACAACATCTGGAGTGGCATTGATGAACAGCTGACCCTGAATTGTATGCCCGCTGAATTTCCCGGATTCAAACCGCATGTGATCTATCCAGCTGCTTACCAGGTCACCTGGGGCATTCCAAAAAATGCACCCAATCGCGACGAAGCTATCAAGTTTCTGCTGGCCATGAACCAACCCGATATTGCTGATATGTGGACACGTTATACCAAATGTCCCACAGGCATTCAGGGCGATTTGGCCGGTACCAGTTTTGGCGGAGACCAGTTCGAGCAATTTGCCAACTATGTTCAGCATAATTACGGCACCAATATTTACCGGTACTACGAAAGTTCTGCCTGGATGCTCGATGCTGCCCATGCCACTACCGAAAATTATTTCAGACCAGTAATTGAAGGCCGCATCACTGCTGCTGAAGCCATGCGGCGAATCAGGCACGAACTTGGCCGCCCCTGACAGAATCAGTGGTCAATCCATGATGATGGCTGTAAAATGATTATTTTTACAGCCATAATATTTTTAAACATCAAACCCATGTACAAGCATTTACTTTTCCTTTTACTGTTCGCTTTGCTTTTTCAGCAATGTGAACATCGCAAACAGCCTGCACAATATATTACCAACGACGGCCTCATTTATGGCACCTACTACCACATTGTATACGAAAGTACTGATGGCAACGATTTGCATGCCGATATCAGGGAAGCATTGAATGAGTTGGACCTGTCGGTTTCGACCTTTAAGGAACAATCGGTATTATCGAAAGTGAATACGAACCAAGCTGTAGTACTGGATTCCATTTTTCTCATTGTATTTAATAAATCGCAGGAAATTTCACGTTTAACACAAGGGGCTTTCGATCCAACAGTGGCGCCATTGGTGAATGCCTGGGGTTTTGGATTTAAGAAGAAGGAAAGTGTTACTCCTGCACTCATCGATAGCATCCGTGCATTTGTGGGGTATCGGAAAGTGCATCTCGAAAATGGACAAATTATCAAAGACGATCCGCGCATCATGCTCGATTTCAGTGCCATTGCCAAAGGATATGCAGTGGATGTTGTGGGAAAGGTGTTGGCTGCCAAAGGATGTAAAAATTACATGGTTGACATTGGTGGTGAAGTGATGGCACATGGCCTCAACCGGGAAGGGAACATTTGGCGGATCGGGATCAATGAACCCAACGACAATGAACCTGCAAATCCGGCCGAACTCCAGGCGATCATCGCCCTAAAAGATAAAGCCGTGGCTACTTCGGGAAATTACCGCAATTTTTATGTGGAAAATGGCAAGAAATATGCTCATACCATTGATCCTTTTTCGGGCTACCCGGTGGACCACACCCTGCTGAGTGCTACCGTGCTGGCCGACGATTGCATGACCGCCGATGCCCTGGCTACAGCCCTGATGGTTTTGGGAGTCGATAAAGCCTTGAATCTGGCCCAAAGCATCCCGTCCATTGAGGTTTTCCTGATTTATCACGATGATGCAGGTGAAAACAGTGTTGTCATGAGCCGTGGATTCGAAAAATATATTTTGGAACAGTAGCAGGGCAGGAAGTTTTTTTATCTTTGAACGTGAGCATGGGCTTTTCATTCATAGCATGATTGTTGTTGAAGTCTGGTTTTGAAAAAATACATCATGAGGACGCTTGTTTTTTTATTGGTTATGTTGATAGGTACAGGCTTGTGGGCTCAGACTAAAATACTGATTCCGGAACCTTATGGCGATCATTTCATCGAATCGGAACTGATCAGCGAAGTAAGCTACATCCCGCTTCAGATGGAAAAGTTTGGGATGATTACCTCCGACATGGAACTGAAAGTGGATGGTGAAGATTATTTTATTCTCGATAACCGGAACACCCAGTGCGTTTTCCACTTTGGTGCCGACGG
>JAFGVJ010000129.1 GCA_016938055.1 Prolixibacteraceae bacterium | reverse complement strand
GCAAGCTCGGCGACTACCTCGACCCCTCGACAAGCTCGGGGACAGAACTCGGCGAATGGAAACAAAAGCAGGAATACGAACGCCTCGGCCCCTCAGCCCCTCGGCAAGCTCGGGGACAGAGCTCGGTGACCATCTCGGCCCCTCGACAAGCTCGGGGACCGTGGTAACATAGAGTTTATACAAAGTGGTCTCGACAAGCTCGACCAACGTTAAATTTCTACCTTCAAAAAATTACTCATTATCAAGGTCTTCGAGCCTGCCGAGAATATTTTCTGTCATTGATCAGCTGTAATTCAACTTCAAATTCAACTTCGGTCTTTGGTCTTCGGACCCAAACCTAATTCGAATCTGTTCCCGAGTCTGTTGAGGAATCCGTTTTTGCTTTTTGCTTGAAATACCTGCGAAACAGGAAATTGCTTTGAAGGGCCTTCAGGTCTTCGTCAAGTTTTTCAGAGCTGCTTTCGAGGTTTTTGATGGTTTCTTTCAAACTTGCCCCGGTTTCCTGATCGTTCATCAAAATGCCCAGCGATACGGTAGTATCGGCCGATGCTGTCTGAATGCCACGGAGCAGACCGTCGGCGGTGCCGGCAATTTGCTCCAGTTGTAGCATGGTGGTGCTGAAGCTTTGGAACAACAAGGTGTCGCGGGTGAGCTCACCAATGAGGCTGCCCTCTGCCTGAAGTCCTTCGGTAATGTCAGCCAGGTCACCCATCATGTTGTTGGCTTTCTTTGCCGTTGTTTTGAGCGACGACATGATCGACAGTAAATCGTCGTACAAATTGTTGTCGTTCATTATTTTTCCAATGGAACCTTCGCCACTGACAATTTTGCTGGTCAGAATTTTAAGGTCATCGGTAATGGCCATGATGTTTTGGTTGTTTTGTTGCAGCGTGGCCATGATTTCTTCGGTGCCCAGGGTTTTCCCAACCGTGAGTGTATCGCCGGGTTCAATGATGCCTGCAGTTTCTGTGCCACCATAAATCACCAGGATTTTGTTCCCGATGAACCCATCGCTGCTCAGTTTCACGTTGGCATCTTTAAAAATGTATTTTTGGGCTTTCACATCAATGGCAATGTGGATTTCGACCTGCGATTTTCCATAAAATTGCTGGCCGCTCACGGTGCCGATTTTCACGCCCGAAAACCAAATGTTATCGCCCCTTTTCAATCCGCCCACATCGTCGAAATGGGCAATCAGTTCTATCTTGGTGGTAAACGTTTCGCGCAAGTTCCCCACCAGTAAAATACCGGCAATCAGGAATGAGGTACCGAGCATCACGAAGATGCCGACAATTACTGCACGTTTCATTGGTGATTCTATCATGGCTCAATCAATAAAATTATAGTGGTAAAAATCTTTCACCTGCTCATTGTCCGAGAGGAATACCTCGTCGAAGGTGCCTGCTTTTGAAAATTGTCCGTCGAGCAACATCACAATGCGGTCCGAAGTATTTTTGGCACAGGTCAGGTCATGGGTAATGATGATGGAGCTGGTGTTGTATTGTTGTTGTACATCGTTGATCAGGTCCAGAATTTCGGCGCTGGTAATGGGGTCCAATCCCGAAGTAGGTTCATCGTAGAGCATGATTTCCGGTTTCAGGATCAGGGTGCGGGCAATGCCAATGCGCTTCCGCTGACCGCCCGAGAGGTCCGAGGGCATTTGTTTCTTCTTGTCAAGCAAGCCCACAGCATCGAGCACTTCGTCTACCGCATGGTTGATTTCCTTACGGCTGAGGTGTTTGATGTTCATGGTGAGCGGGAAGGTGAGGTTTTGGTACACGCTCATGCTATCGTACAGGGCACTGTTCTGGAACGAAAAACCGATGCGCAGGCGCAGTTTATTGAGGGCTTTGATGCCTATTTTATCTACCTGCTGACCGAGTACGAATACATCTCCTTTATCGGGTTTCAACAGACCGATAATGATTTTGATCAGGACCGATTTTCCAGAACCCGATTTTCCCAGAATGGCTAGGTTTTCGCCCTTGTAAAGCTGAAAATCGATGCCTTTCAACACCTCCAGCTCATCGAACGATTTATGTAAACCGGCAATCGTAATGACCGGTTCATTGATGTTGATGGTATGTTTTTGCAGCTTCTTCATTAAAAACGCATCCAGTTAGTAATTTGTACAATCACAATTTCTTCAATAAATATGAGAAACATCGTTACAATAACAGCCTGGTTGGCAGCACGTCCCACTCCGCGGGTTCCCTGGGTGGCGTTGAATCCTTTGTAGGTTCCCACAATGCCGATGGTAAATCCAAAAACAATCGATTTGGCCACTGCAGCATACAAATCGATGAACCCAATGGACGAAAAGGCATTTTGGTAAAAAACGGTGAGGCTGGTACTTTCTTCCAACCTAACATTCAGGAAGGATCCGTACAGCCCTATAAAAGTGAAATAAGCGGCCAGCAGAGGCACCATCAACGTGGTGGCTGTTACCCTGGTAACCACCAGGTATTTAAAAGGATTGATGGCTGAAACTTCCATGGCATCGATTTGCTCTGTTACTTTCATTGAACCCAGCTCGGCCCCAATGCCAGAACCCACTTTCCCGGCACAAATCAGTGCCGTTACCAGCGGACCAAGGGCCTTGACCATGGCAATGCCAATGAGCGAGGGCAGCCATGAGGTAGCCCCGAATTCTTCGAGCGGCAGGCGCGATTGCTTGGTAAACACAATGCCTATGATGAAGCCGGTGAGGGTAATCAACGACAGAGACCTGATGCCAATTTCAAAACTTTGATGGATGATTTCACCCGCGTGGAATGGTCTGCGAAAGACATCGCGGAAAAAACGGACACTGAATTCAAAGGCCTCTTTGGCGTCGATGAACATGCGGTCGATTCCCCTGGAAAAAAGGTATTTTTTTGCTTGTTTCATTGAATGGTGCAAATGCTTTCCAGCACTCAAAGGTCAAAAGTAGGCGTTTTTTATGGAACTGCGGAATAATTCTCCGTTCAGTGCCCTGCTTTAAGGATTTTTAATGATTTGATAGTACAGGTGAGGTTAAGGTTGAGGTTGAGGTTGAGGTTGAGGTTCAAGACCGAAGACTGGAAACTGAAGACTGAAGATTAATGACAGCATGCAGAAGACAGTTTTTGGGAATTTGGATTTTGTTATTTGGATTTTATTGTTTCACCACTTTGTTCAGCTCCCTGTCAATTTTCAGCAAATACAACCTAGTGGTAGCTCCGGTGCTTCAACTGTTTTGCCATTTTAACAAAAAAGGGACCTCCAAACAGAGATCCCTTTGGTGATGATACTTATGTTTTTTTACAAGAAAATTAGCTGTGTGATGATATAAACCGGCAACAGGATGATCAACGAAAATTTGAACATGTAGCCAAAGAAACTAGGCATATTAATTTTATTTTCTTCGGCAATGGCTTTGACCATAAAGTTGGGACCGTTGCCAATGTAAGTCATGGCACCAAAGAATACAGCACCAAGGCTAATGGCCACCAGTAAAGTTTCAGGGATGGAGGCCACCAAGTTGGCTCCGGGGAAACTATCCACCATGCCCAGGGCAAGGTTGTGGAACGATACTGCCGTGGGGGCATTGTCGAGGAAAGAACTCAAGGCACCGGTTGCATAATAAAATTGAGAAGCACTGGTCAAACCAAACGATGCTGCATTGGCCTTCAGGTATAGCAACGCAGGTACCATGGTTACGAAAATGCCAAGGAACAAAAAGGCCACCTCTATGATGGGCGTCCAGGTGAATTTATTGTCCTGGTAACGCATCTTTTTGTTGGTGGTTACCAGTGATAATATGGCCATCAGCAAAATAACCCCTTCGCGAATGAATCCGAAATAATGATTGTCGTGGATTATGTGAAGGTACTGTTCGTTCAAAAAGGCTACTGATAACACCACGCCAATCAGGAACAGGAAGTTCAGGTTGCCCTTCAGGCTGATGGGTTCAATGTGAGTTCTGTCGCTTTTCAAAGCAGCAGCAGGTTCTTTCTTGTAATAATAGGAATCGAAAATGAAGTAGAGCAGTAACAACACCACTACCACAAACAACCAGGGACCAAACAGCCCGAAGAACCAGGCAAAAGGAGCGCCACGGAGGTAGAGCAGGAAGAGCGGCGGATCGCCCAGTGGCGTTAACATACCACCGGCATTGGCCACAATGGCAATGAAAAACAGGATGGTGTGCACTTTGAACTTTCGTTCCGAGTTGGTTTTAATTACCGGCCTGATCAGCAACATGGCAGCACCGGTGGTTCCCATAAACGAAGCCAAAATTGCGCCAATGGCCAAAAACAAGGTGTTGATGGCAGGTTTTGCCTGAATGTCACCCTTGAGATGTATCCCACCGGTAATCACGAACAAGGCTCCCAACAGAATGATGAACGGAATGTAATCAAACAGGATCTGGTGCATCAACTCGTGGGTCAATCCCCTTGTAATAAGGATGATGGCTACCGGTATGCCCAATACGAGGGATACAATCAGCTTGTTTTTGTTTTCTTCCCACCAATGGTGAAAAAAGAGAGGGCCAATGGCAATGAACAGCAACATGACCAGAAATGGAATCGATAGCCAAAGTGGCATGCTTTCTATAACTCCATGATTCATAAAATCTTACTTTAAGTTAGTGAATATTGATTTTGGGCTGCAAAGTATAAAAAATCACTGTCTAGCTATCTAAATAATTTCATAATTTATAGATACAGTCCGGTAATTTTTTAAATTTCGGCCTCCAAATATATCATTTTCGCGTTAAGATTTTATGCTTCAGGCCCCTTGCTTTTAATATCATCGGGGTTCATTTCAGTGTTGTTGAACACTTCGGTCGAACCGGCACCACAGCTGATGATGGTTTTAATGGCCACATCAACCGGGATGGTGCTTTTGTAGACCCTTTCGCGGGGGAGGTGAAATATGTTGCCCGAAGTTGGATTGGGACCTGTGGGAACAAATACAGTTATAAAATGCCCTTTTTCCTGTGGGTCGGTAATGAAACCTGTCATCAGCGCACCTGAATTGTAAATATCTATCAGCACCACCTCGGAGAAAAACGAACGGTTGCCACCAAAAAACTGTTTCACCACCTCGCTGGCGGTTTTGTAACCGGGTATTTTTAGCAGATATCTCCGTTCCAGATGATTGCGTACCCTGTTTCCGAAACCGGTTTGAACGAATAAACCGATGAAAAAGAAAATCAGGATGATGGCACTGACAAGAATGACATGGATCAGAATATTTCCGGCAATGGTTTCGATATCAAACTGCCGGACCAAGGGTTCCAGATAATTTTCAATCATCCTTACAATCCAGCTGAAAATGATAAAAAGCAGCCAGGCCGGTAAAATGGCAGCCAGCCCTCCAATCAATGCAGTACGGGCAAAATGGTTAAACTTGATCACGGTTTTCATGGGTATGATTTTTTAAAAATTTTAGCAATGTTAAAGGGCATGATGTTCCCTTATCATTGCTATTGACTGAACTGTTTTCTTTGTGGTTTATTCTTCATCGACATCATAATAACGTACATTCACGGTTCAGAGTTTTGCCGTTGGCGGGTAAATTTAGGCAGTTTACCGTTTTGAGGATGCGTGGTGATGTTTTTTTCGGCTGCTTTGTACCATAACTTTAAAACTACGCCATGAACATTCAACTTTATCTCGATGATTATACCCGGCTTTGGCACCAGGCTTCCAAAGACTTTAAACCCGTTAACGGAGTAATTAGTTTGGAGGAGAAACAGCAGCGCGAAGAAGGGCTGATGCGTTTTTCAAAAGCACTGCAACAGGAAACGGGTCGTGTAAAAAATGTTGAGATAAACCGTGAGCAGCTCATGCTGCAGTTCAAGGAGCAATTCGGACATTTTTTTAAGAACTCCTTCAATTTCAATGCTCAGGAAAATGCCATCATTGCCGATTCGGG
>JAFGVJ010000128.1 GCA_016938055.1 Prolixibacteraceae bacterium | reverse complement strand
GTCATTTTTTCCACGATCTCGGGAAAAGTTGCAGAAAAAAGGAGATTTTGCCTGCGGGCCGACAATTTATCAAAGATGTTCCTCAACTGGGGCATAAAGCCCATATCGAGCATGCGGTCGGCTTCATCAATCACCAGGGTGTTCACCTTTTTCAAACTCAACACATTGTGCTCGTACAAATCAAGTAAGCGTCCGGGTGTAGCAACCAGAATATCGACACCATTGTTCAGCATTTCAGCATGTTTGGTCCATCCAACCCCACCATAAACAGCCGCATAACGAATGTTGGTAAATTGCGCCAGTTCTTCGAGGTCCTCTCCCACCTGAATCGACAACTCACGCGTGGGTACCAGGATCAATACACGGGGATCGACACCATCGGCTTTCACCAGTTTGGTGAGAATGGGTAATATATAGGCTGCAGTTTTTCCTGTACCGGTTTGGGCAATACCCAACACATCCTGCCCTGATTTGATGGCAGGAATGGCCTGCTCCTGGATAGGCGTTGGCTGAGTAAAACCAATTTCCTGCACAGCTTTTAAAACCGACTTGGTTAACTTCAATTCTTCAAATGTGATCATTTCAATGATTTTGGGCAAAAGTAGTCAAAAGTTCCCATCAGCCCTAAGCAGCGATCAAATTCACCAGCTTGGTCCTGTTCATCGGGTACATTCTTAGCCTGGCATACAGCTTGTCTGAAAATATATGTGCTGAATCGTCTTTATTCGATGGTCAAATCGTCAGACATCTTGCCCTCCTGAACAACGATCGTTAATTTAGAAGTGTTTTCATGTACAATCAAAACGAAACAACTACAAGCGATGGAAAATAAAACAAGCCGCCGACAATTTTTGGCCACCACAGGAACCCTGGCTGCCGGCATGTTATTGAGCAGCGAAAGTGCAGCACATTACCTGAGTGCCGATAATGGGAAAAAACGCATTGCCATGGTGGGCACCGGTGTAAGAGGAATGAAGTTCTGGGGAGCTTTCGTGCTGAAGAATTATAGTGATGCCATTCAATATGTGGCACTTTGCGACATCAACCCGGGGCGTTTGGAATATGCCCGTCAATACCTGAAATTGGATGTTCCTACTTACACCAATTTCGATTCAATGCTCGAAAAGGAAAAAATTGATCTCCTTTTTGTCACTACCATTGACGCCACTCACGATGAATTTATTGTGAAAGCCTTGAACAAAGGCATCAATGTGCTGACAGAAAAACCTATGACTACCGATGAGTTTAAATGTCAGGACATTATCACAGCAGCCCGAAACTCCAAAGCCAAACTGATTATGGGTTTCAACTACCGATATGGGAAAATCTTTACCCGGCTTAAGGAAATGCTGGTAAAAAAAGAGGTCGGTGAAATTACCTCCGTTGACTTCAACTGGTATCTCAATACTTTTCATGGAGCATCGTACTTCAGGCGCTGGCACGGACAACGTGATCAAAGCGGAACCCTTTTGCTGCACAAAGCTTCGCACCATTTCGACTTGTTGAACTGGTGGATTGGCTCCGACCCGGTGGAAGTGCATGCTTACGGTTCACTTGATTACTACGGAAAAAACAATGCTTTCAGAGGTGAACGTTGCATGACCTGCCCACACCAGCAAAAATGCCAGTTTTACTGGGACATCAAAAAGGATGAGGAAGCGTATCAATTGTATGTGGAACATGAAAAACACGACGGCTACATCCGCGACAACTGCCTGTTCAGGAACGAAATTGATATCTACGATAAAATGGGAGTTCAAATTAAGTACGCCAACGGTGTTCAGGTGACTTACTCTCTCACAACCTACTCTCCCTACGAGGGTTTCCGCATAGCCTTTAACGGTAAAGAAGGCCGGATGGAAACCTGGGAAGGCATTCCCTCGATGGATACGGTGCAGATCGATCAGTCCAAAATTCACGACAAAGAAATGGACCATTCGTCACATACCAAGGCCGAACTGGAATATCACGAAATTATCAAACAGCTGAATTTCAAAGAATTTGAACGCATTATGGTTCCTTATGTCAGAAGCGGGCACTGGGGAGGTGATCACATGATGCTGGACGAGATCTTAAAAGATATTACCGTTGCTCCCGAATTACACCATGCTTCGAACGAAAGAGATGGTTCTATGGCTGTTTTGATTGGCATTGCTGCCCGAAAAAGCATCGATGAAAACAGACCGGTTAGAATTAGTGACCTGACAGATTTAAAACCAAGAGCCGATAAATGGGGCTAAGCACCCCATTTATTTGAAGCCCTGACGAAGTTTTGGTACTTTTGCACCATCAAATGCAGGAAATTAAAAATTAAAGATATTTATGTCTGAATAATTTTTTGTTTCTTTGCAGCCTTAAAATCTGATGGTTAATGTCGAAAGGAAAAGTATTGTTGTGTATGAGTGGTGGCATCGACAGCTCGGTTGCTGCCATGTTGCTTGAGGATGAAGGTTATGAACTCCATGGACTCACCTACCGTCCGTATGATGCCATTTCGCCCGCCTGCATGGAAAAGCAGACCGGTTGTTGCAGTGTGGATGCCATTTTCGAAGCCAAATCACTTGCACACAACCTGGGTTTTGAACATTCGGTACTGGATATCCGCAAAGAATTCGACAAGACCATCATTTCCAATTTTGTGTCGGAATACCTGGCAGGAAGAACCCCAAATCCCTGTGTACTTTGTAACAGAGTGGTAAAATGGGGCGAGGTGATCAAAAAAGCCGACGAGCTGGGCTGCGAATTCATTGCTACCGGACACTATGCCCGTATTGGCCATCAAAACGGAAGGTATTACCTGATTCAGGGCGACGACGATAACAAAGACCAGACTTATTTTCTGTGGATGCTATCACAGGAAGACCTGAAACGAACCCTTTTTCCTTTAGGCCATTTGACCAAACCCGAAGTCAGGCAAATTGCCCTCGACAAAGGCTTTGAGCACATTTCAAAAAAGCGGGAAAGCCAGGAAATCTGCTTCATCCCCGATAATGATTACCGCCGTTTCATTAACGAACGCATTCCTGATCTGGCCGAAAAAGTAGGCGAAGGAAATTATGTCGACAAGGACGGAAAGATCCTGGGCAAACACAAAGGTTATCCCTTTTATACCATTGGACAGCGCAAAGGGCTCGAAATTGCCCTGGGCAGACCCATGTATGTGATTGATATTGATGCAGTCACCAATACCATTCAGCTGGGCGACAGGGAAGAACTCAACAAACGAACTTTGTGGGTAGATTCCCTGAACCTGATGAAGTATGAACAGATTGAAGGTGAAATGGAAGTCACCACCAAAATCCGCTATAATAACAAAGGGACCCTTAGCCGAATTTCACAGGATGGCGATCGGATCAAAGTTGAATTCTACGAAGATGCCTGGGCTGTTACGCCTGGCCAATCGGCTGTATTTCTCGAAGGCCGCGATGTAATTGGTGGTGGAATTATTTGTCGCTAGAATTCATCGCTTAACGTGATCAATTTGTACCTTTGGATTGTTTTAGGGGGAATATGAGAAAATACCTGCTTTTATTATCCATGGTTATAACCGGGTTGTTGCATGCTCAGGAACCTCCCGGCAACGTTTTTTGGGTCCAGTTCAACACCAAAGTCAATACGCCCTATACCATCGATAAGCCTGAATTATATTTATCGGAAAGGGCTTTAAACCGCAGAAGTTTACAAGGAATAGCCATAGATTCTACCGATCTTCCGGTCAACCCTGCTTTCATAGACTCCATCAAAAACCTGGGATTTAATGTCAAGCACATTAGTCGATGGATGAACGGGGTCATTGCTTATTATGATGCTTCCATTTCACCTGATTCCATCTTTAAGCCTGGCTTTGTTTCGCATTACGAACTCCGCAAAACTGTGTCCCTGAAAAGCCAACAACTTGAACAAGCAGAACCCG
The DNA here is from genome assembly GCA_016938055.1 of Prolixibacteraceae bacterium. Lineage (GTDB taxonomy): Bacteria > Bacteroidota > Bacteroidia > Bacteroidales > Prolixibacteraceae > Roseimarinus. Next base: position 1,259 of record JAFGVJ010000128.1, on the reverse strand, counting down.
ACTCAGTATTGCAAGCTTATTATGGTCAGGCATTTCATCAACTTTCGATGCTAGGCGGCGAGAAATTGCATCAGGACTCGAAGGGCGACGGGGTACATGTGGCCGTGATTGATGCGGGCTTTTTAAATACCGACCAACTTTCAGCCTTCGAACCTCTTTACGCCCGGGGAGGAGTGCTGGGCACCTTCGATTTTGTGCAACCGGGCAATAATATTTACACGGAACATTATCATGGCAATGCTGTATTGTCCATCATGGCCGGTCAATTGCCAGGATCGATTGTTGGCTCAGCTCCTGACGCTATGTACTGGCTTCTGCGCAGTGAAGATGTTGAAACCGAGTTTCCTGTTGAAGAAGATTACTGGATCGTTGCGGCTGAATTTGCCGATTTCATGGGTTGCGATGTGATCAATACCTCATTGGGTTATACCACTTTCGACCATCCGGACTTCAATCATACTTACGAAGAATTCGACGGTAAAACGGTACGCATTTCACTAGCTGCCAACCTGGCTGTTGACAAAGGTATCATTGTGGTGTGCAGTGCCGGAAATTCAGGGAACGACAGTTGGGGTCACATTGCTGCACCTGCCGAGGCTGAAAAAGTACTGGCCGTTGGTGCTGTAGACGCCGAAGGCATCATTGCCAAGTTTTCGTCCAGGGGATTGTCTCATGAATTTGCCCCACCAAAACCCGATGTATCGGCCATGGGTGTGAATGTGGCCTTTGTTTCTACTGCGGGATACCAGGTATCGGGAAATGGCACTTCGTTTTCTTCACCCATTGTAGCCGGACTTGCTGCTTGTTTGAGAACACAATACCCTGAGAAGAAAGCGGGTGAACTGATTGAAATGATCCGAAATGCTGGCGACCGTTTTCCTGCTTTCGATACGGTCTATGGTTATGGCATCCCTGATTTCAGCAAACTTTTAAAAACAGAAACAGTGGATACCACTCAGGTTTCGGTGAACAAGCCTACAATCACCAACATTCATCTGTATCCCAATCCCTTTGACAATTATATTTTCATTGATGGAGCTCAAGACTTTCATCGGTTTGAACTCCAAACAATGGCCGGTACAACAGTTTTTTCTGTGGTATTGCACGAAAATCAGACCGAAATTTTATCACCCTTGTTGTCAACTTTGACGAAAGGTGTGTATTTTGCAGTGTTAAAAGGAGAACAGATGGTTCAGACTTTTAAGCTGATCAAAAACTGACGTGGAAAAACAACTGACACTTTCGGAACTGAATGCCGG
>JAFGVJ010000127.1 GCA_016938055.1 Prolixibacteraceae bacterium | reverse complement strand
GAAATGTAGAATCTTAAGAAAATGAATATATGAATAGTCGATTATTGCACAAGAAAGGACTTTTGTTCCTCTTTATGTTGATGTTTGCAGGCACCCTGTTTGCCCAACAATATCCTTTTCAAAACCCAAACCTAAGTTTTGAAGAGCGTGCCGAAGATCTTATCTCTAGATTGACGCTCGAAGAAAAAGCCGCCCTGATGTGCGATCAAAGTGAAGCCATTCCACGTTTGGGAATTCGCAAGTTTAACTGGTGGAGCGAAGCTTTGCACGGCTACGCCAACAACGACAGTGTCACCGTTTTTCCCGAACCCATTGGTATGGCCGCTTCTTTTAACGACGAATTACTTTACGATATCTTCAATGCGGTATCGGACGAAGGGCGCGCCAAATACCACCAGCATCTCAGGCGTGGCAACGAGAACAAGCGCTTCCTAAGCCTTTCGGTGTGGACGCCCAACGTGAACATCTTCCGCGATCCGCGCTGGGGACGTGGGCAGGAAACTTATGGCGAAGATCCTTACCTGACTTCGCGCATGGGCATTCAGGTGGTGAAAGGCTTGCAGGGGCCCGAAGATGCCAAGTACCGTAAACTGCTGGCCTGTGCCAAACACTACGCTGTTCACTCAGGCCCCGAATGGAGCCGTCACGAACTGAACCTGAATGATGTAAGCCCGCGCTTGTTTCACGAAACCTATCTGCCTGCCTTTAAAGCTTTGGTGCAGGAAGCCGACGTGCGCCAGGTGATGTGTGCCTACCAGCGTTTAGACGATGAGCCCTGCTGTGGCAGCACCCGTTTGTTACAGCGCATCCTCCGCGATGAATGGGGTTTTCAGCATATTGTAGTTTCCGACTGCGGTGCCATTACCGATTTTTTCACCACGCACAATGTGTCATCAACGCCGGTGCATGCCGCAGCCAAAGGTGTGCTGGCCGGAACCGATGTGGAATGCGTGTGGGAAAATTATCCGTATAAAACCCTGCCCGAAGCTGTTGAGCGCGGTCTGATGAAGGAAGACGATATCGATAAAAGTTTGAAGCGCGTATTGATCGGTCGTTTTGAACTGGGCGATTTCGATGACGATGCCCTGGTGCCCTGGGCACAAATTCCGGCATCGGTCATCAACAGCGATGAACACAAGCAACTGGCCTATGAAATGGCCCAACAAAGCATGACCCTGCTTCAAAACAAACACAACATTCTGCCATTGTCTAAATCAGCTAAAAAAATTGCAGTGATTGGTCCCAATGCCAACGACGAGGAAATGCTGTGGGGCAACTATAACGGAACACCCATTAAAACTATTTCCATTCTTGAAGGTATCAAAACCAAGATTTCCGATAAGAAGATATTCTACGACAAAGGCTGCGACCTGGTGGAGGACAAAGTGACCGAAAGCTATTTTTCACAACTTTCATTCGAAGGAAAACCGGGATTTAAAGCCAGCTACTGGAACAATGCCGAACGTGAAGGCCAGCCTGTGATTTCGCAGCAAATTAGCAGCTCCATCAAGAAAACCACTGCCGGACAACACGAATTTGCTTCGGGCGTGAAACTAGAAGGATTTTCGGCCTTGTTTGAAACTGAATTCATCCCGAAAAAAACGGAAGAGCTCGTGTTTAAAGGCGGAGCTACCGGGTATTTCGAATTGCTGGTCAACGGCGAGCAACTCCAGCATTACAACAACTGGAGAACCCTGCCTTCGCGCATTGCTTATCAATTTGAAGCCGGAAAAAAGTACAACATTGAAATTCGTTATGCCCAGCTCAACAACTGGCAGGCCAATCTCGAACTTGATTTTGGAAAAGAAGTGGATGTTGATTATACCACCCTGATCGAGCAACTGAAAGGCATTGAAACGGTGGTATTTGTGGGCGGCCTTTCGGGCAAGCTCGAGGGTGAGGAAATGCCCGTTTCGTATCCTGGGTTCAAAGGTGGCGACCGCACCAATATTGAATTGCCGTCGGTACAGCGCAACGCGCTGAAAGCCCTGAAAGCAGCCGGCAAAAAAGTGGTTTTTGTTAATTGTTCGGGATCGGCCATTGCCCTGGAACCCGAAACACAAAGTTGCGATGCCATTCTGCAGGCCTGGTATGCCGGCGAGCAGGGAGGATTGGCCATAGCCGATGTCCTGTTTGGCGACTACAATCCCGGAGGTAAGCTGCCGCTTTCTTTCTATAAAAACTCCGATAAGCTGGGCGATTTCGAAGATTACTCGATGACCGACCGTACTTATCGTTACACAACCGATTATCTGTATCCTTTCGGCTATGGATTGAGTTATACGACGTTTGAAATTGGCGATGCCACCATCAGTAAAGCGACCATCAAAGCCAACGAAAATACACAGTTGAGCATTCCGGTAAAAAATACCGGGAAACGGGCTGGAACCGAGATTGTACAGGTTTACATCCGCAAGGTGAACGATGTGGACGGTCCGCTGAAAACATTGCGTGGTTTCCAAAGGCTTGAACTGGCGGCCGGAAAATCACAAACAGCAACCATCGAATTGACACCTTCGGCCTTTGAATTCTACGACTGGACTCAACGTCAAATGGCCGTAACGCCCGGCGAATATGAAGTTTTGTACGGAAACAGCTCGGATGCGAAAGATTTGAAAAGCCAAAAAATAATCATAACGAAATAAAATTGAAGAAAGGCTTTGTGTCAGCCTTTTGGGGTTTAAATTGAAAGAAATGAAACGAATAACGATAGGTTTAATTGTTTGTTTTTTATTTTTTTACAGTTCAATTCAAGCACAAGAAAAGCTGTACAAAAATGAATTCCCAATTTCGGATGTCACATTGCTCGACGGGCCGTTCAAACATGCCCGCAACCTCAACATCGAGGTGCTTTTGAAATACGATGTTGACCGTTTGTTGGCACCTTACCGTAAGGAAGCTGGCTTGCCCGAAAAAGCAAAAACATATCCCAACTGGGACGGTTTGGATGGGCACATTGCTGGACATTATTTATCGGCCTTGGCCATCAATTATGCAGCAACCGGCAACAAAGAGTTCAAAAAGCGCATGGAATATATGCTTTCAGAACTCAAAGTG
>JAFGVJ010000126.1 GCA_016938055.1 Prolixibacteraceae bacterium | reverse complement strand
GCCGAAAACGAAGAACTGAAACTGGTGACCAGCAACAATCACGAATCGAACACCATGAACATTTTGAATGGTGAGGTGGTAAAATTTGATAAAGTGAATGATTTCATTTATCCTGACAATGAAATCTGCCTGGTTTCTTCAAAGGGTTATGCCATTGTTATGGAATCTAAACTGGCCCATGAATTTAATTATTCAAAAGAAAAGAAGATGAAAATTTCGGTTTCGGGCAACGACCAGCAAAGCCTGAATTACCTGGTTATTTATGGTCCGCAACAACCTGAACTGATTGAGAAATATGCGTTTCACCTAAACGAAACGGACAATCAGATTTCACTGAAATAAAGGGGATTAGTATTAAGGGGAAAACAAAAAACTCAGCTTGCTGAGTTTTTTTTATGTCGGCGAATCATCCTTACCAGAAAATGGGCAAAAAAGATCAATATGGCAATGAAACCCAACATGCCAATGATTACATTGTTGTTGAATTTGATAGGTGACGGATCGCCTACCAGAATATATCCTTGCCAGAAATAAGGATGGGCTTTCAGCGGATCGGCATTCTTGATGTGATCCAGTTTGGCACGACGCAGCGCTTCTGATTTTTGAAATCCCCTGAACAGATAATGGTAAAAACGCAGCATGATGTCGGCACTCACCTTGTCTTCAACTTCCCACAAGGTCATCACAATGGAAGGGCAACCGGCATACAAAAATGCCCGTGAAAGGCTCATCACCCCTTCGCCTCCACGCAGTTTCCCGGTTCCCGTGTTACAGGCGCTTAAAACAGCCAGGCGCGCATCCAGTTTCATGTTATAAATTTCCTGAGTGTTCAGGTAGCCATCTTCCAGGCTGTCGTTATGATTCGAAAAGACCAGTTTTGAGAACATGGGTAAGGAATCGTTCACAATGGTGTGCATGGCCAGGTGAAGAATGTCGAAATTGCTGGCCTGCTGCTTAAAACTTGTTTCAGTGGCTTCGGTTCCAAAAAATGCCTTGCAATCCTGATAGGCTGAAAGTCCCAATACCTCTTCCCGGGCCCCGGGCAGTGGACGAAGCCTGGTACGGGTGCTTTGGACATCGCGGTAAGCTGCATCGTTGATATTGACTTCGGTTTCGCCGTAATCGGGAGCATAAGCCAGAATATGATGCCCTCTTCTGCGGTTCTTTTTGAAGTATTCAAAGTGAAGTGTGGCTGAGTAGGAATAAGTCACATTGTACTGGTATACCAGATAATCGGGAGTTCGAAAATCAATTTTTTGTTGATCGGGTAAACTGGAAAGTAAAATATCGAAAGGAAAGTAGGCCAACTTTCCATCCGGGATAATCACCAACTCTCGCACTTTATCATTGATGGGCAAAGGAGCAATCAAATGCTGGTACAAATAATGGGCACCAAGGGTCAAACGCTTAAAATTACTCAAACGTGTATCCCCTATGTTTACTTCAGTCAGTTCTGACAAAACCTCCTGAAGTTTCTCAATAAATGCGTAGCTGATGGGGGTTTTCACATAGGAATACCCCGACTGATGAAACAATAAGGCATAAATGTTTCCTGAGTCGCCCGGAGCAAGGGGTTCATCGATGAAATACTCTATGAGGGCCTGACGAGCTGATAAGGCTGAACAAATTTCGGCCGATCCAAGTGTTACATCACGGTATTTAAACCGGTAATACTCCGGAAAATCCCTTTCGAGTAAAAAGTTCAAAGCTTCCTGCCGGTTCTGCAAACGAAATATCGACTTGTTCAGTTCTATCAGCAAAAGAGAATCGGGTGTTGCAGTATTTTGCTGATCGAATCGCGCTTGTTTCAGGCTGTTCAATTGCAAATGGATACTTCGTTCCTGCTCAATCAGTGAATCGGGAATGCCGCCAAAGTTTTTGGCTTGAATATCGTTCAGAGAAGCCAGGAAAACAGCTGATTTACCAGCTTCCATAAAGTGAAGCATTGATTCAAAATAGGATGGCAAGCCAGTTTCCCGGTAAAGGTACTCGGCCAATTGCAAACCCTCGGTATAAACATCCTCTTCTTTCTCTCCAAGGTTGATTTTGCTTTCCTCATCGATGAAACTGATTCTGAAATCGTGGAGAAAATTGGTGGTAGCAGTAGCCGATTGCAAAGCCTGATGATAATAATCCCTTGCAAGCAACCAGGCATCACTGGTTTCATACAGTTCACCCAGGTTTTTCAGCACCCTGGTACGGAACTGAAAAACATCTTTCACCTGGGTAGGGTTGATCACATCGCCGGTGCCTTCAAGGTAGGGAATCTTTTGATCCTGGCTTCGTGAATTCAAAAGCAAGGCCTTGTCAAAAACAGCCAGGGCATCGGTATAATATGCTTGTTTTAAACTGAAACCGACTGCTTTTTCAGCCTTCAACATCAACAACTGGCCATACAATTCGTGGTAAAAAATGAACCAGGGATCTTTTTCAGCTTTGATACGGGTCAACAATGGAAGCGCGATGTTAAAATGTTTTTCAGCTTTTTCGATTTCACCCGAACGGGTATAGGCCCGGGCCAGAAATAATAGATTGTAAAGATATTCCTGCTCGTTGCGGGTCCGATAATATTGGTCCAGCTCTTCCAAAATGGGGATTCCCTGTTTGAAATCGCCCAGAAAAACATAACTGTTGGCCATAAGCTGCAGAAAGTCCTGCTCTCGGGCTATCCCTTCGGCTAAGCATTGTTCTACAAATCTAATAACATGATGATAACGTTTCAGATTATATTGATTCCTAGCAATTCCAAATAAAGAATTTGAATAAATTAATGGCCATTTATCTTTGTATGAATCAATCAATGATTTAGATTGTTCATAATAATTCATTGATTTTTGGACATCTCCATAAGAGCTATAAAAACTTCCAATACTATTATAAACTCCAGCTAGAATACTCAATTGCTCATTTGAAGTTTTCAGTAAATTTCTAACTGTTTCATCGTAATAAAAAAAGCTATGATCAAAATCGCCTAATTTTCTATAAAGTATTGCTAGCTGATAATGGGGATAAGTACTATAAACATTGTGCTCAGGTACTCTTTCCCAGGTAGCAATCGAAAGATGAAAAAGACTGTCGGCAACCCTATATTGTCCCTGCTGCAAACTCATCATTCCGGCATTATTATACCCCGTTGCGACCCTGATCAGTGAATCAGATGAATTTTGGGCAAAAATTTGCCCTCCAAAAAGG
>JAFGVJ010000125.1 GCA_016938055.1 Prolixibacteraceae bacterium | reverse complement strand
TTCACCATTGAAGAATACGAAAACATCATCAAAGATAATCAGAAGGACAAGGACGATAATCTGGTTCACCTGTACGCCAGCAATAAGGAGCAACAATATTCCTTTATCAGTGCAGCCAAGGACAAAGGTTACGATGTACTTCTGCTCGACAGTGTGCTTACCGCTCCCCTGTTGAATAAATTTGAACAGGAAAATCATAAAAACCGCTTTACCCGTGTGGATGCCGACGTAGTTGAAAAGCTCATTCAGAAAGACGATCACGAAAAAGTAAAATTATCACAGGAAGAGCATGACGACCTGGAAGCTCTTTTCAGTGCTGTTACTCCAAAAGGTGAAGTGGGCTATTACGTAACCTTCGAAGACCTGGGTGAAAACAGCCAGCCCATGGTGATTACCCAAAACGAGTTCATGCGCAGGATGAAAGACCTGGGTCAGATCCAAAGTAGCATGAACATGTATGGCAACCTCCCCGACAATTATACAGTGGTAGTGAATGTTGCCCATCCGCTGGTGAAAAAAGTGATGGAAAGCAAGGAGACCGATCTGGGAACAGAACTTACGCCTATCGCGCAGCAGTTAAAAGAAAAACAAGCCGAAGAAGCTGCATTGGAAAAATTGAAAGAAGGCAAAAAGGAGGAAGAAGTTCCACAGGAAGAAAAGGAAAAACTGTCGGAAGTAAGGAAATCCATTTCTGCCCTCGAATCAGAAAAACGTGAAAAACTGCAGGTCTTTGGCCGGGAAAATACGCTGGCCAAACAATTGTTCGACCTTGCCTTATTGGCCAATAACATGCTGAAGGGTGAAGCTTTGGATCAATTTGTAAAACGAAGTGTTGCATTGATTCAGTAATAATTTATCCATAATTCACCAATAAAACCCAATATCAGAAACCTTCTGTTATTGGGTTTTATTTTAAATATCTTTGCCCTTGAACAAATGCAGCAGTTCCGATCAATGTGGAATGATATGGCATTAAAAAACAATTGATGTGGAAAAATTTGAAATGATTGCCACTACCCTGTTTGGCTTAGAAGATATTTTAGCAGGCGAATTGCGTGCCCTGGGTGCCACCAACATCGAAATACTTAACCGGGCAGTTAGGTTTCACGGCGATCAGGCCATGTTGTACAAAAGCAACCTGCATTTGCGTACAGCCTTAAAAGTATTGAAACCCTTTACCCAGTTGATGATTCGTGATTCGATCGACCTCTATAAGAAGATCAAGCGAATTGACTGGGAACAATACCTGTCGGTTGACGGGACTTTGGCCATTGAAGCAACGGTGAATGGCGATTATTTTACACATTCTCAATTTGTTGCCCTAAAAGCCAAAGATGCCATCGTTGACCAATTCAGGGAAAAATACGATCGCCGTCCTTCGGTCGATCTGGATAATCCCGATTTAAGAATCAATCTTCACATTTACGATCGAACCTGTTCTGTAGCACTCGATAGTTCAGGAGCGTCGCTGGGGAAACGAGGATATCGACAATCACAGGCACTGGCACCCATGAGCGAAGTATTGGCTGCCGGAATCATAGCCCTTTCGGGTTGGGATCAACAACGAGATTTGTACGATCCCATGTGTGGCTCAGGAACATTCTCCATCGAAGCTGCATTAATTGCCTGCAACATGGCACCTGGCCGATTGCGTAATTTCGGCTTTGAAAAATGGAAAGATTTCGACGCTGCTTTGTGGGCCGTGGTAAAGCAAAAGGCCGATGAAAAAATTGTAGAACCCACTTGCAAAATCTATGGAAGTGACATCGACCACGATGCAATCGCTATTTCAAAAAGCAATGCCATGAATGCAAAAGTTGAAAAATACATACAATTCAAGCAAATGGATTTTTTAACCAGCGCTGAGCACTTCAACGATGGTTTGGTATTGATCAATCCTCCGTATGGCGAACGTTTAAAAGAAAAGGATGAGATTGTTCCCTTTTACCAAGAAATAGGCACTCAATTGAAACACCATTACGAAAATTGCGATGCCTGGATCATCAGTAGCAACATCGAAGCCCTGAAATTCATTGGTCTTCGTCCTTCACGAAAAATCAGGCTCTTCAATGGTCCCCTGGATTGTAAACTTCAGAAATACGAATTATTCAAAGGAAAAAAAGGTGAAAACCGACAAGTTGCGGACACTGAGCCAACACGAGACAACTAATTTTTTAGAAAATTATTTAGAAATGAATACATCAATAATTTCTCATCGCTGAAATGAATTTGTTAATGCAAGGGGTTTATTTAGTTTTAACAATTCAAATTCTAATGTGATATGATGAGAAATTTAAAATTTCACCTTTTTCTTTTACTGATAGTAGCAGCAGGCAATCATGTTTCAGCCCAGTTAACTCCTGCCGAAATAAATGCCGGTATTGGCCGTGGAATCAACCTTGGCAATACACTCGAAAGCGAAACTGAAGGTTCGTGGGGCAATGGTCCTGCAAAAGAGTATTATTTCGACGATTATAAAGCTGCAGGCTTTACCAGTGTTCGTATTCCGGTGAGGTGGGACAAACACACTTCCAATACTTCACCCTATAAAATTGATGAAACCTGGATGAAACGGGTGGAACAAATCGTTGATTGGGGACTCGACCGTGGCTTGTACATTATTATCAATTCTCATCACGATGATTGGATCAAAACAGGTTATACCAACCCTAACAATGTAGCACGTTTCGACAGTATCTGGAGTCAGATTTCAGCTCATTTTAAAGACAAATCTGAAAAACTATTATTTGAAATCATCAATGAACCGAACGGGCTTACCCTTGCTCAGGTGAACGAGTTGAACAAAAGGGTACTTTCCATTATTCGTAAAACCAATCCAACCCGCACCGTACTTTATAGCGGGCACAATTATGCCGGTGCGTCTGAAATGATGGCGGCCAGCATTCCAACCGATCCTCACCTGATTGGTTATTTCCACTCGTACGATCCGTGGAGTTTTGCAGGCGATTCAAAAGGCACTTGGGGTTCAAGCGAAAGAAACGCCATGAAATCCAGATTCGATGCCATTCAGGCTTGGTCTGAGAAAAACAATATTCCTGTTACCCTGAATGAATTTGGTGCCATGTGGGACTGCGACTACAATTCGCGCATGTATTTTTACGCGTCGTATGTTGAAGACGCCCTGGCCCACAATTTCTCCTTCAACGTTTGGGATGATGGTGGCTGGTTCAAAATTTACCAGCGTGCTGAACGCGATTGGAACGATATCAAAGATATTTTAATCAACACTTCCTTTACTTCACCTACACTCCTCAATTTACAAGTGGTGCAGGATTCCTTGTATCAACTGAGCTGGACCAACCGAAGTCAGAACAAGGATAGCATATACATTGAACGAAGAAAAGACAATGGTTCATTCACCCGAATTGCTGCATTAGCACCCGATCAAACAACATTTACCGATCAAAACCTGGAAATTGGAGCCACCTTTTATTACAAGGTGATCGATCATTATAACAGTTCCATTGATATCCCATCGTACCCTATCAGCATTTATGTGATTCCTTACCTCCGAAATCCTTTTCATGGTGAAGCCATTGAAATACCCGGTACCATCGAAGCTGAAGATTACGACTTTGGCGGTGAAGCCCTCACCTACCACGATACTGATCTCGGCAACACACCCGGTGCATATCGGCCCGACGAAGATGTTGATGTGCAAGCCCGTACCGACGGCTTTCATGTTGGCTATGTTGAAGTGGGTGAATGGCTGGAATATACCATCAATGTGACGGAAGCCGGTAAATACAACATTTCAGCTCATTTGGCATCTGTAGAGGGTAAAGGAAAAATGAGCCTGAAATTTGGCACTTCTTCTTCGTTTACCCTAGTAGCCCCTGCAACCGGGGGCTGGAATACTTTTCAAACCGTTGACAGGGAGGTTAGCCTAAAAGAAGGCGAACAAATTCTAAGATTATCCATCACCGCTATGCCTGCCTTCAACATCGATAAAATAGAAATCAG
>JAFGVJ010000124.1 GCA_016938055.1 Prolixibacteraceae bacterium | reverse complement strand
CCCGAATTGATACCGAATATGGCAATGGCTACGGCAATGGCCAGTTCAAAGTTGTTGCTGGCTGCTGTGAATGAGAGGGTAGTACTTTGTTCATAATTGGCACCGGCTTTCTTGCTCATGAAAAATGAAACAAGGAACATGATCACAAAGTAGAGCAAGAGTGGAATGGCTATACGCACCACATCGAAGGGGATTTTCACAATGGTTTCCCCTTTCAGCGAGAACATGACCACAATGGTGAAAAGCAGGGCAACAAGGGTAAGCGGACTGATTTTAGGAACGAACTTGGTTTCGTACCAGGTCTTACTTTTGACTCTGGTCAGGATGAAACGGGTGAGAAAGCCAGCCAGCATGGGAATTCCCAAATAAATGGCCACACTTTCGGCAATGGTTCCCATGGTGATCTGCTCCACGGAATCGTTCACCGGAAGACCAAACCAACCCGGCAATACGGCAATGAAAAAGTAGGCATATACCGAAAAGAACAAAACTTGAAAAATGGAGTTGAAGGCTACCAGCCCGGCGGCATACTGACGGTCGCCCCGGGCCAGATCGTTCCAAACAATCACCATGGCAATGCAGCGTGCCAGCCCGATGAGGATGAGGCCATACATGTAATCGATGTTGAACCGGAGAAAAATGATGGCCAGAAAAAACATCAGCACTGGACCAACAATCCAGTTTTGAACCAGCGAAAGTCCCAGAATTTTGTAATTCCGAAAAACATCGGCCAATTCTTCGTACTTCACTTTGGCCAGGGGCGGGTACATCATCACAATCAGACCTATGGCAATGGGAATGTTGGTGGTGCCCGACGACATACTGTTCCAAAAATCAGCTACTTTTGGACTTAGCCAACCCATAAAAACTCCGGCAAACATGGCCAGGAAAATCCACAGGGTGAGGTAGCGGTCGAGAAATTTTAAACGGGTTTTCATTTTTTTGATTTGAAGATGTGAAAATTTGAAGATGTGATGATTGGCTAATGAGATTTTGATGTGCTGATAATCTTGGAGATTACTTTGATTATCGACTTTAATTTTTCGAGTAGTTGTGCATTAGTCGGATAGTTCTTTGCCAAATTGCAAAGTGTTATCCAATATGCTGTTTCATCAGCTTCTTTTGCGGCAATTTTCATTTTATGAATGAAATCGGCTTTGCTCTCAGCATTCTGTGCTTCAAAAACACTGGCACCTATCGATGTTCCTGACCGAAGAAGCTGTTTTGCTATCACATATTTTTTGTGATCTTCAAGTAATTCGGTGTATTCAATGATGTCCAGCGCAAACTCAAGTGATAGTTTTACAATCAGGTTATCTTTATCGTTCTGCATAGCAATCCAAATTTTTAAAATAGTTTATGATTTTTGAAGCTGTTCATTTTCAAATTGTCACATTGTCACATTTTTAAATCTTCAAATCTTCAAATTGTCACATCTTCAAATTATTTTGATAGAATTTCCAGAACCCTGCTTTGATCTCATCGCGAACGCGGATAAATTCACTGTGAATGAACTCGTCTGTTCCCACTGCATGCGAGGGATCGTCGAAACCAATGTGCAAGCGGTGTTTTACTTTTCCCAGAAAAGCAGGGCATGCTTCGTTAGCACCACCACAAACGGTAATCACGTAATCCCATTCATCATGCAGGTATTTTTCCACCGAGTCGGAGGTGTGATGACTGATGTCGATGCCAATTTCTTTCATCACAGCCACTGCTTTTTGGTTCAGCTTGCCTGAGGCTTCAGTTCCTGCTGAGCAAACAGTGAGGGTTGAATCAAATGATTGCAGAAAGCCATGAGCCATCTGACTGCGGCAACTGTTCCCGGTGCATAAAATAAGTACCTTCATATTCTCAATTTTTGATAGTTAATTCCTTTTATTCATGATTGGTTTCACAACTCATCTCACAGTTTTTAATGGGCTCAAAAAATGCTTCCATTTTAGTCAGGAAGCTGGCGATGGACGAGGAACACAAGCAATAATTTACTTTGGTCCCTTCAATTTCGCCATGAATGAGCCCCAATTTTTTTAACTCGGACAAGTGCTGTGATACGGTTGTTCTGCTCAGGGGTAAATGTTCAGAAATGTCACCCGAAATACAGGTTTTGCTTTGTGAAAGAAATTGCAAAATGGCTAAACGCGCCGGGTGGGCAAGCACCTTTGCAAATGCAGCCAATTGTTGTAAATCATTGTTGAATCGATCTTTTTTAATCATACCGAATGTTTAATGACGCAAACATACGACATTATTTTTTTCGAAGGAAAAGTGAACGATTAAAAAATGATGAAATGAATTATTCTGGCAGATTGATTTGGAAATAGAAAGTACTACCCTGTTGTTCCTTGCTTTCGACCCATATTTTTCCAAGGTGGGCTTTTACAATCTCGTGGCACAGTTGCAAGCCCAGTCCGCTGCTAGGCTCACCATTGGTGCCTGGGCGGTTGTTGTGGGCTTTGAATTCAAAAATGGATGTGAGCAAAGCATCCGGCATGCCTATGCCATTGTCACTTACAGAAAAGAGGGTGCTGCCATCGTTTTGGGTGCTGGCTTCCAGTACAATGGTGCCGCCGGTTGGGGTAAACTTTATGGCGTTGCTCACCAGGTTTCGGATCAGGGTTTGAAACATGTTCAAATCGGCTACAAATTCAAGCTGATCATCAATCAAGTTTCTCAGTAGAATATTCTTCCCTTCGGCAAGTTCAGAAAGGTTTTCGATGGTACTGCCTGTGGCTTGGGCAAATTGATATTTTTGGAAGGAATAGGGCCGGGTTCTTCGGCGTATACCAGACCATTCCAATAAGTTTTCCAGTAAGTTATTGGTTGAATGGGCTGTTTTTTCAATGCTGGAGGCCAGTTCAGCATATTGATCGGGATTCAGTTTGAATGACTTATCGGCAATTACATTGCTCAGGCTGAGGATGGAAGCAAAGGGTCCCCTAAGATCGTGGGCGATGATGGAGAAAATTCGTTCCTTTTCATTGTTCATTTTCTCCAGTTCAATTGCTTGTTCTTTGAGCTCACCGTTTAATCGCTGGTTGATGATGATGATCATGACAAAGGTCCACAATATGCCCATCACCAATGGTAAAATGAAGTTGATGTTTTGAATGATGTTGTTGCTGAATATTGAATCAAGTTCCCTGTTTTGAATGTGATAGAGCACCCTGATGAAATAGAACAATGAAGGGATTAAAAAGAGAAATGCCATAAAAATTGCAGGTTTGCGATAATTGGCCTGATGGTGTTTAAGAAAATTCCTTCCATTCAAGAACAATAAAAGTGATGAGGTAACAGAGAAAATGATTATACGGAACCATAGTTGATTGTTGATGAATGAAAAATTGACAATAATTACCATGTAAATGCCCAGTAATAACCAAGGCAAGTTCTGATCAGCTTTGAGGCCCATGAACTTTTTGGAACCTTTATAGAGGAAGATTAAACCACTGACAAAAAAAAGGTTGGATAAGAGGATCGAGGCTAGGTACAAAAATTCATATCCTCTGATAAACATGGCAAAACAGCCCAAGGATATTGCTAGAATTCCATAGATCCATTCCCTGGTTCCGGCATATGATTTACCTGAGGTGGATAAATATGAAAAAGCCAGTGTTTGTGAAAACAATACTACGCCCGAAACAAATAACAAAGTACGAATGTCCAACTCCATATCTTTTCCTACACTTAACAAATGGTTTGATTTGCGTTGAAAAGTTAAGCATTTTGGACATTCGCACCTTCATTGTCATCAAAAATCATTGAACAATCAAACTGGTTTGTATCCCGAAACGGTTAAACTGAATATTCCGTTGAATCCGTTTTGATAGGCTTTCATTTCTTCGGGGCTCAGGTAGCCAGCCAGCAGCTCAAGCGGCACAGGAGTTTCCCGCAGTTGATGTTCAACAATGTTTTCGAAACCGGTCTTCCGGATCAATTCCAGGTAATCATCCCGCAACATGGCCCCGGCAACACAACCCACATACATTTCGGCATCTTTTTGCAATTTTTCGGGCAAAGTCCCTTTGATCACCACATCAGAAATGCAGAAATGCCCACCGGGTTTCAGCACTCTGAACATGTTCGAAAAGGCTTTTTCCTTGTCGGGGACCAGGTTCAACACACAGTTCGAAACAATCACATCAAAGGCATTGTCGGGGAGCGGCATTTCTTCAATGTCGCCCTGTATGAACTGTACATTGGTATAGCCCATTTTTTCGTTATTTGCGCGGGCCTTGGTCACCATGGCTTCGGTAAAATCAAGACCGGTGACCGATCCTTTGTCGCCAACAATGGCACGGGCCACGAAACAATCGTTGCCGGCACCGCTACCCAGGTCGAGCACTGCATCTCCTTCCTTGATCCCTGCATACCCGGTGGGAATACCGCAACCCAGGTGGAGGTCGGCATCGGGATGGTAACCTTCCAGTTGTGAGTAATCGCCGTCAATCATGCTGTAGCCGGCGCCCGATGTGTCGCAGCATCCCGAAGAGCCGCAGCAAGCAGTGGAATTCTGTAACATGCTGTTCTGTGCAATTTCGCTGTACTTCTCCTGTACAATTAATTTAAGATCTTGTGTTTTCATGGAATATTTATATTAAAAAGTGAATGTGACTTGTTGTTGATTTGCTTGTGCTTAACTGCAGCACGAATGGCTGTGTTCCTTCAATTCTTTCAGAAAGTCATCCAGTATTTTCAGCTTTTTATCGATCAGGCAGCAGTCGAGACAGTAGTTGGTTTTTACACCCTCTACCGTGCCAATAATGAGGCCTGCATCTTTTAATTCTTTTAAATGCTGGTTTACGGTGGTTCGTCCCAGGGGCAATTCCTCCGAAATATCGCCCGAAATGCATGATTGAGTACTGGAGAGGTATTGCAGGATTTGTAAGCGGGCGGGGTGGGCCAGCAATTTGAAAAGCTTTGCCCTTTCCCGGAGCACTTCATTGAACAGTTCAGTTTTTGATGCTACCATTTTGAATCGTTTTTGATTGTCTTTAATTATGGCGTAAATATACGTCAAATATTATTACGACGTATAATTACGTCAAATAAATTTCTTTAAAATCTACCGGTTCATCGTACTTGTTCCTGATTCCCTTGTTTGGACATTCCTCTTGGGAAAGCATTCTGAAATTCTTGTTTGGCTTGAATGTTTTGAGTAGTGTGGCAGGTGCCATCATGACTTCCATCAACATGAAATGGTTGTTTACCCCGGCTGGTTTTGCCTCACTCATATTTTGGAACCTCCTGATCCTGGCCATCGATGTGGTGTTGCTGGAGCAATTCAAACAATGGCGAAAGCTTTCCGAAGTGCCCGTTCACTTCAACAAGGTTGTTGATCAGCATTAAAATAGCAAGGAACCTGACTGAAAAATCAGAAAGCCGTTGATTGCGAACCGGACTATGCGTGCAAGGCTGAACAGGGTGTACCTGCGGTAACGGTACTCAACGGCACCCATCACCAGCGATATGGTGGCCCAGGGCAGTGGAGTGAGTGCCGCAATCACGATGAGCAAGCCACCAAATTTTTTTACTGTGGGAAGATATTTAGCAATAAGGGGACGTTTCTTTACTCTCTTTCCCAAAACCTTTGCCAGCCAGCGCCCACCCCAGAATGCAAGGTGCCCCGCACCCATCGATACAGCGGCAAAGAAAATGATGTTGACCACATAGCTGGTGGTGTCACCGGCCTTGATGGCCCAAAACATGAAAATTTCGGGTGGCAATAAACCAAAAATAATTTCAGAAGCAACATAAATCAGGTGGATGACCAGGCTGTTGCTGTAAAATTTTTCGATCCAGTATTCAGGGTTGTGATCAAAGTAAAGCTCTTTAAACAATAAGATTCCCCCAAAAAGTACCAGGAGTGAGATCAATGCCTGTAAAGCATATTTCAGCACAAACCTTGTACGCTCACTTAACCTTTTCTGCATTTTCATCCCCTTCACCGTTATCGATCAAAAATTTGTTCAAAATTAATGAATTAGCCGATATGAAAAGGGTGTTTAGGGTTAAATGAAAGTTATTTCAGAACCTTTGAATCTTGATATTACCCCGCTTTACATCGTTTATGGCTTTATTTTTTCATATAGCCCCAGCAACTTTTTCTGATAAATCTCCCTGATGGTGGGTTCATCTTCGCCAATGGGTTTCACGGGAATCAGATCGGTCACCTCCTCATAACTCAGCCCGCTTTTGAACATCAGCTTGATGGCGCCTTCGAGGGTTTTAACCAGCGCTATTGAGCTTTCGTGCGGGGTGAGGCCCATTTGAGATCCAAGGCTGATCATTTCTTTCCACTGGAACCAGAAATAAGTGGGCAGCATGGCCGAGACCAGAGCGTAGGCCTCCAATTGTTCCTCGGGCACTTCGAAGTTTTCTCCAAGATTCGACAGCATTCCCAGTATTTCAATTTTTTCGCGCTTGTTGAAATCAGCAGCAAAACAAAGTGGATTGAAACCCTGGTTGATGTACGATGTGGCATTGGGAATCATCCGGGCAATGTTCTTGACCTGAAGTTTCGATTGAATTTTTCCGATGGAGATTTTGGGCGCCAATGAAATCACCGATGTTTCTGATTCAACGAGTGAACTGATTTTCTCCAGTACTTCCATGATAACCGGCGGATGGAGTGCGATGAACAGGGTGTCCTGTTTGGCAACTTCTTCAAGCGTGGCTGCCTGAACATTGGGATACTGCTTTTTGAGTTTTTCCAAAACTTCGGGATTGGAATCATAAACCAATACCTTTTCAAAAGTTCTGAGCTTGTTGGCAAAAGCCTGAAGAATGATTCGGGTAACGCGGCCCCCGCCAATGAATCCTAAGGGTGATGTTTTCATGTTAGTTAGTTTTTGTTTTAATTTTCAGCTTCGTATGATTGTATTGTTCAACCTTCGAACATTTCAAATTTCCGATTTTTAAAATACCGTTCCATCAATATGCCAATCAAGATGATGAGTGGTAGCGACAACAAAGTACGAATCAACGAAAACTTCCATCCCAAAAAACCTATTTCGAAGGTCAGCATGGGTATTTTGATGGTGCAAAATGCTCCCAGATAGATGAAAATATTCCGTACGCTGGTCCCTTTTTTCCAAAGCAGGTATGCAACTGGAAAGGCTCCGTATAAGGGGCCTACCTGTGCCATTGACATGATAATTACCACGAACATTCCCTTGATTCCCGATTGCTCGCCCAAATGCTTTTCGGTTTTTTCTTTGCTGATCCACACATCGCCCAAGCCAATGAGGATGAACATGAGCGGGAGGAACAAGATCATTTCTTTCAGGAAAACCCAAAACCGGTCTTTTCCAATGGAGATGCCGGGCTGGAAATCGGTGATGAATGACAGGCTTATCAATACGCTGAAAATGATGGTGAACACCAAGCTTGTCCGATGTCTTTTCCAATAGTTTTTCATAGGTGATAAATAATACCGGTGATGATCCCAATGATTAATGATGCCATCAGAAAAAGCATGTTTCGCAACAGCGAAGTTTTCAACCCAAAAAATTTAATTTCGATGGGTAAGGTCAATATTCCCACCATCATGAGCGTGGTGATAAACACGGCAATTACCGGGTAGCCCACGCCACTTTTCACCAAAGCGCCGGCGAGGGGGTAGGCAATAAAACCCGGAATCAGAGCAAATGAACCTACAAGCGCAGCAATGGCATAGCCGGCAGTACCGGCATTTTCGCCCAGGTGTTTTACAATCAGTTCATTGGGCAGAAAATATAGAAGGATGCTCACCGCTGCCAACACCATCAAAATGGTTGGTGCCAGGTTGAGAAACATTTTCAGCCCTTTACGGATGCCAATCCAAGTTTTTTGCCGGTTGAAAATGAAAGAAATGATCAAACATGTAATGGTTATGAAAATTAGCAGTTTCATTTCAATTGGCTTATTTATCACAAAGATATTTGCTTACATTCCTTTATTGTTCAAATGAACAGCAAAGTTTTAGCTCGTCACAGTTCTTTTATGCTTAAAAAAAAGTTCCGTAGATCAAACCCGAAATGGTTGCCATCACAATGACCAACAACACATAAACAATGGTTTTCTGATTTCCCAGTACTCCGCGGATCACCAACATGTTGGGTAAGGAGAGCGACGGACCGGCCAGCAACAGCGCCAAAGCAGGGCCTTTCCCCATTCCCGAAGCTATTAAACCCTGAAGGATGGGCACTTCGGTGAGGGTTGCAAAATACATGAAGGCACCCACAATGGAGGCGAAAAAATTTGAAAAGATGGAATTACCTCCCACCAGGGCCGAAATCCATTCGTTGGGAATCACACCGGCAATGGTGGTTCCATCGTGGTTGGAGCCTAACAGAAAGCCGGCTGTTACCACACCAATGGCCAGCATGGGCATAATCTGTTTGGTGAAATCCCAGGCCGAAAGCGTCCAGGCTTTGTTGTCGTCGTCCCTTTTGTCGTAAAGGGTGATGATGCTCAAGGCTGCTATGGCTACAATCATGGGAACCAGTGGGCTCAACTTTTCATTGGGTATGTAGGTGCTTGCCAAAATAGCCGATACAACAGTGATCAAAACGGCTCCCAAAACCCATTGCCATTTGATTTTCAGAATAAAAATAAGTGACCAGGCCAGAAAGAGTCCAAATAAACCGGTAATGTACCATTTATAAGCCCATATAAAATACCAAACGCTTGAAGTATCACCGGCCGAAGGAGCACCCCAGTTGGCAAAAACCAGAATCACTACCAGGGTGAAAAAGTGAAAAGAGGTTTTCCACATGGGGCGTTTTTCCGGTTCAGGAACTATGTTCATTTGTTGTTCCTTTTTCACTTTTTCTTCCTTGCGATAGATGAATGACATGGCCGAGCCAATCACGATGCTGAAGATCACTGCACCAATGGTACGTGCTATGCCCATTTCAAAACCAAGAATTCGTGCCGTAAGAATAATGGCTAAGATGTTGATGGCCGGGCCTGAATACAGAAAAGCGATGGCCGGACCCAGACCTGCTCCGCGCTTGTGTATGCTTGAAAACAGGGGCAAAATGGTACATGAACAAACTGCCAGGATGGTTCCCGATACGGATGCAACGGTGTAAGCCAGCCACTTTTGAGCATTGGCCCCAAAGTATTTCAGTACTGAACCCTGGCTTACAAAAATGGAGATAACACCAGCTATGAAAAATGCCGGCAACAAACAAAGTACCACATGTTCGCGGGCATACCATTTTACCAGATCGAAGGTGGCAGCAATGGCGGTATTAAACCTTGCACTTTCGATGGGCAGAAAAAATGCCACGCCAAATATGATGGCAATCCAAAGGAGTATCCTGATTTCTTTTTTTGTTTCCACTAAGCATTTATTATTGATGAATGAAGAAATATTGTTCGTTCGGTGTTCGTAGAAACACGAATTAATAATCTAAAAAAATTAAAAGAAAAAGATCACTATAAAGTAGATCCCCACGCTGATAAACAGCAGGGCCACCACACGGCGGAACCATCGTTCGAAAGTTTTTAGCCGCTTGTAGACTTTCCCCAGAGAACCCACCGAATAGGCAATGAACCAGGCAAACAAGATGACCGGAATGCCGGTTGCAATGGCAAAAACCAGGGGCAGGTACAAGCCCGATACACTGCTAATGGTCATGGGGATTAACATGCCAAAATAGAGCACTCCACTGTAAGGACAAAAGGCCAGGGCAAAAACAATCCCAAGCAGTAAAACACCCCAGAAACCTTTGTTGGCACGGTTTTCCATCTTTTCGCTGAGAGCACCCAGCCCGGGTATTCTGATAAAGTTGAAAGCGCCAATCATGAACAGCCCGATGAGGAGGAGCAAGGGGCCCAGAAGTTTTTCTCCCCAGGAGGATATCAAACCCTGAATGCTGAATTGCTCTGCACCAAAGAAAAACAGCAGGCCAATGCCGGTGTATGTGATGGCCCGTCCCAATGTGTAAACCAGTCCGTTGTAGAAGACTTTTTTCCGGCTTTCGATGTCTTTGCTGATAAAACCTATGGCTGTAATGTTTGTGGCCAGCGGGCAGGGACTGATGGCAGTCATCAGTCCCAACAACAGCGCCGAAAAAATTGGAATTTCAGTATTGTCAAGAAATTGCTGAAGCACTTCCATGTAAATACTTACTTAGATGGTTTGAATGCTTTCTTTCAGTTTTTCTTTGAATTTCTCAGGACTGGTACGGGCATACATAAAGGCCTCGTTGGTGAGGTTCACCACCTTGTCGCCTTTGATAATCAGTAAGGTTTGACCATTGATTTTGTGTTTCTTGATCAAAGGGTTTTTGCTGTCTTCCTCGCGGTTGATGGATTGAAAAGGCACTTTATTGGCAAAAACATCTTTCAATGTTTCAACAGTCACTGTCTCAACTGCCTGGCAAGTTGCACACCGGCGTGTTGCATGGAAATAAACCACCTGAACATTGGAGAAGTCAGTTTGTTGCACCATTGCAGTTTCGCTGGCACAAGGAGTAGCACAAGCACTTGCTTTTACTGCATTGCTGCAACACTGTGCCTGTGCTGTTCCAATGGAAAGCAGCACCATCAGGATGCTGAGTGAAAGGTATTGTTTCATGGTTTTTGGTTATTGGGTGATTAAACTTTTGATTTCATCGATGGATGGGACACGTCCTTTGACCACTACTTTCCCGTTGATCACTAATGCAGGAGTGGTCATTACGCCAAAGTTCATGATTTCAACAATGTCTTCAACTTTCACGAGAGTGGCATTGATCCCGGTTTCGGCAATGGCATCACGGGTGACTTTCTCCAGCGTCTTGCATTTGGGACATCCTGGCCCCAATACTTTTATTTCCATATTAGCGACCCCCAGATCCCCTAAAGGAGACTTTTTGCTTTCTGCGTTTTTATTATTATCGTTCATGAATGAATGTTATTATTGCTAGATTACAATTCTAAAAATCAGTGTGTTGACTTATAAGCTGGTAGCTACTCACGTTCCCTTTAGGGGATTTAGAGGTTCATAAAGCTTCCAAAAAGCCTTTGAGCATCGGCCCAATTCTCCTTGTTGATACAGTACTTTATTTTGGGTGCTTCAATTTCGCCCTGGATCAAACCTGCATTTTTCAACTCTTTCAAATGTTGTGACAATGTTGATTTTGCAATGGGCAGTTCATCACTTAAATCGCCGCTATAACAGCAACTCTGGCTGGAAAGTAGCTGCAGTATATAAACCCTGATAGGATGCCCCATGGCTTTGGCATAGCGTGCCAACTTTTTTTGGTCTTCTGATATGATATCTTTCACCATTATTTCGTAGTTCGTAGAATTGCGAACAAAGATAATGTTTTTTTCAAAATTCAAAATTTGAAGAGCGACTTTTTTCAATGATCAGCGCTGAGCAATGTTTTGAATGACAATTGTTGTTGATAAAATGATCAATCCTATGCTGTCCTTGGTTTTCTCAAACCAAAAAGAATGGCTATACAAATGATGATCATGGCGATGGAAAGGGACATCAGGGAAAAGTTGATGATGCCTTCGACTACTGGTGAACCTTCCTGCCCTTCGGCCATGATGCCCAGCATTTTTCCGCCATTGAAAATTGAAGCAATCAAAATGCCCAGCCAATTCATGAAAGTGCCATAAATTGCTAACCAGAAAGTTATTTTTAACCATCTGTCACTCAATCGTATTTTGCTCCAGATAAGACTTAAAATAATGAGAAACATCCCATTCAAAACACCCTCGATATGACTCGATACCCCCATTCGCGGGTTGGCAAGGATGGGAACGATTAAGCCGGTAATTAAACCCAAAAGGAAAAGCAAAACCCCTGAATAGAGGAGCTTGTTGGAAAGTTGTTTTTGTAAGGTTGAATTGTCCATGATCATTGTATTAGTGTTTATGTGTGATCGTATTCATTCAACAATTGAGTTGATCAGGCCTTTAGCTGAGAGCCTGCGCTATATCATCCATCAAATCTTCCACACCTTCGATACCTACCGATAGGCGCATCATGGTGGGTCGAATCTCCATTTCGGCACGTTGTTCGGGGGTAAATTCTACATAGATAGTGGACCAGGGATGGATAATGAGTGTTTTATTGTCGTTCAGATTAGTAGCCCTTCGGATAATTTTCAGCTTGTTCATGAATCTGAAACAGGCTTCTTCACTTTCCAGATCGAAGGTCATGATCGCACCGGGTTTATGGCTAAAATATTTCATGGCGTGCAGGTACGACATGGAACTTTTCAGTGATGGGTAGTTCACTTCCTTCACTTTGGGATGTTGTTCCAGATATTCGGCCAGTTTGAAACAATTGTTCACACATTTTTCAAGCCTCAGCTCCAGTATATCGAGGCCAAGGATTTGAAAATAGGCTGAATGTGCCGTCATGCAAGCCCCAAAGTTTCTGAAAATGTTCCGCTTCAACCGGCCATAAAATACATCTTTCCTTAATTTACCGGAAAATGGTTGAAGTTTGGGAATTCTTTCCCAGGGAAATGTACCATAATCGATGATGGCACCGCCCACTGCCGTTGCGCCACCAGAGATGAATTTGGTTGTGGACATTACTTCCAGGTCGATTCCAAATTTTTTTGCCTTGAAAACAAGGGGTGGAGTCAAGGTGCTGTCGGCCATCAGTACCAATTGGTGTTTTTTGGCAATGGAGGCCAGTGCATCAATGTTGGGGATTTCAAGTTGTGGATTGGTTACCGTTTCAAAATAGAGAATCCGGGTTTTGTCATCGATCAGTTTTTCCAGCTCATGGATGTTGTTCAGATCGGCTAAGCGGGTTTCAATGCCAAAAGCGGGCAGCGTTTGCTGAAACAAGGCATAGGTGTGCCCAAATAAATTCTTCCCCGACAAAATATTGTCACCTGCATCACAAAGGGTGAGGATGGCATTCGAAATGGCTGCCATTCCTGATGAAACAGCCAATACTGTATGGCCCCCTGTTAAAGCTTTCAGTTTGTGTTCAAAATATTCAACCGTTGGGTTTCCGGTGCGTGAATAAACATGCGCCGGCAGTTCGCCCCTGAAATTGGCTGCAATGTCCTCTGCCGTTTCAAATTCAAAGGCAACCGATTCGTAAATAGGTATTTGCAGGGCGTTGTGCGGATCCTTTTTGGGGTAGGGGACATTCAATGCCCGGGTGGTAAAATTCTTCTCGCTCATGGTCAGGTTTTCAACTTGTTCAGTATTAAACAAAAGTACTTGAAGCTGGTTTAACAGGAATAAAAAAATCCGCTCTTTGGGAACGGATTTTTTTATTCGTATACAATATTGTTAACAGTTTCCTTTTTCACCGGTTGCCTTTTCAACAAACCATTTCATCTCGTACGATGAAGGCCTTTCAATGGGCAATCCGTATACGCGATCCATTACAAGCGAGGCCAGCACTCCAAGTGCTCTTGATACGCCGAACAATACAGTGTAGAAGGTATATTCCTTAATACCATAGTGGTAAAGCAGTGCACCCGAATAGGCATCAACATTGGGCCATGGGTTCTGGATTTTGCCAATATTTCCGAGAATGGGCGGTACCACTTCGTACAGGTTGTTCACGGTATTGATCAAAGGGTCGTTTTTGATGTATTTGTTGGCAAATTCCATCTGAGCAGTAAAGCGCGGGTCGGTTTTACGGAGTACGGCATGTCCGTAACCTGGAATTACCCGACCTTCTTCGAGGGTTTTCTTTACATAATCGGCCAGTTGTTCTTTGCTTGGTTCCTGGGTTCCCAGGCTTTCCATCAGTTCAAAAATCCAGAAAATCACATCCTGGTTGGCATAGCCGTGTAAAGGACCAGCCAATCCAAGCATGCCTGCAGCAAATGAATAATAAGGATTGCTCAGGGCAGAACCCACCAGGTGGGTGGCATGGGCCGAAACGTTTCCGCCTTCGTGGTCGGAATGGATCACCATGTACAAACGGAGCAAACGTTTAACTTCTTCCGAATCGTGTCCCATCATATGAGCCAGGTTACCGGCCCAGTCGAGTTGTGGATTGGGTTCAATGTGATGGCCTTTGTGAAAATTCCTGCGATAAATGTAAGCTGCAATACGTGGTAACTTGGCTATCAGATTCATTACGTCGTCGTAAATGAAGTCCCAGTAATATTTTTTGTTGACGCCCGAACGGTAAGCTTTTTGGAAAACCGATTCGGTGGCCATGCTGATGATGGCTGCCGAGAACTGGGTCATGGGGCGCGCATTCAGCGGAAGTGCATCAATTACGTCGAAAACGTGCTGGGGTACATGTGAACGGGTCGACCAATCTTTTGAAAGGTTGTTGACATCTTCATCGTCGGGGATTTCCCCAATCAGTAAGAGGTAGAACAAGCCTTCGGGAAGTGGTTCTCCCTGTGGATTCATCCTTGGCAGTTTTTCCCGAAGTTCCGGAATGGAATATCCCCGAAAACGTATGCCTTCGTTGGCATCGAGTTTTGATGTATCGGTGATTAAACTGGGCACCCCTTTCATTCCGGAAAGTACCTGTCCAATGGTAACATTGGCAATAACTTTATCGCCATGATCTTTTTTGAGTTTGTTGTACTCGGCAACGCAGTTGATGGCTTTGTTGTAAAATCGGTTCTTGATGTATTCCATATCGGTTCGAAAATTTTTAGGTTTCTGATTAATGTATGTTACGTATGACTTCGTTGGCAAATTCTTCGGTAGAGAGGAGGGTGGCTCCTTCCATCAAAGCATAAAGATCGGAGGTTACTTTTCGCTTGGAAAAAGTATGCTCCAGTGCATCATAGATGTGTTCTGCTGCCGGTTCCCATCCCATGTACTCCAGCATCATGGCAGCCGATAATACCAATGATCCGGGATTTGCTTTCCCGGTACCTGCAATATTGGGTGCTGTACCATGCGTAGCTTCAAATATAGCATATCCGCTCTGATAATTGATGTTAGCCCCGGGAGAAATTCCAATACCACCCACCATGGCTGCCAATTGGTCGGAAATATAATCACCATTGAGGTTCAGGGTGGCAATCACTGAATGGTCAAAGGGGCGTAACAAGCTTTCCTGAAGGAAGGCATCGGTAATCACATCTTTGATAATTACTTTTCCTTCTTTTTCGGCATTCGCCAAGGCTTCGCGGGCTGCTGTTTCTCCCTGACTCTTCTTCAAAGCCTCGAATTGCGGCCAGGTAAAAGTATGGTTGGGAAACTCCCTTTCAGCCAACTGATAGCCCCAGTTTTTGAAAGCTCCTTCGGTGAATTTCATAATATTTCCTTTGTGCACCAAAGTGACGGAAGGCAGACGCCGCTCGATCGCATACAATATGGAGGCACGTATCAGGCGTTCCGATCCTTCTTTCGAGACAGGTTTTACTCCAAATGATGAACTGTCAGGAAAACGAACATTGTCGAGTCCAAAGTTTTCTTCCAGCAATTTTCTGAATTTGATGGCTTCGGGAGTACCGGTCATGAATTCAATTCCGGCATAAATATCTTCCGTGTTTTCCCTGAAAATGTGCATGTCCACGCGCGACGGGTAGCGGACCGGCGACGGTACACCCTTAAACCAGCGGATGGGGCGCAAACAAACATACAAGTCGAGTGTTTGCCTCAGGGCTACATTCAGTGAACGGATACCATCTCCTACTGGTGTGGTGAGTGGACCCTTGATGCCAATGATGTATTCCTGAAAAGCATCGATGGTTGCCTGAGGCATCCACTCTCCTGTTTGCGAAAAGGCTTTTTCACCGGCCAGTACTTCCATCCATTCAATGCTCCTTTTTTTGCCATACGATTGTTGAATGGCGGCATCCACAATTTTTTGGGTAGGACCGGTAATGTCTTTTCCAATGCCATCACCTTCAATAAAGGGGATGATGACCTTGTCGGGGACTTTGAGCCGACCTTTCTCCAATGTTACTTTCTTTGCCATTTTCAGTGATTTCAACTTTTAACGATATGCCTGTTAAACTTTTATTGCAGCAGCTATTGGTTTAACGCTTGCATCAGGTTCTGATTGATGGCTTCGAGGAAATCTTCAGTTGTGAGGTAATGTTCCTCTTTCAGGGCCTTGTCGTGGATAATCAGCGCCAGGTCCTTGGTCATTTTGCCACTTTCAACGGTATCGATGCAAACTTTTTCGAGGGTCTCGGCAAAACGGATCAACTCAGGCGTATGGTCCAGTTTTCCCCTGAAAGCCAATCCGCGGGTCCATGCAAAGATGGAAGCAATGGGGTTGGTCGAGGTGGGTTTCCCTTGTTGGTGCATACGGAAATGACGGGTAACCGTTCCATGTGCTGCTTCGGCCTCCATGGTTTTTCCATCGGGAGTCACCAGGGTAGAAGTCATTAGTCCCAGTGAGCCAAAACCCTGGGCCACAGTGTCGCTTTGTACATCGCCATCGTAGTTCTTGCAGGCCCACACGTAGCCACCATTCCATTTCATAGCGGCTGCCACCATGTCGTCAATCAAACGGTGCTCATAGGTGATGCCGGCTTCGTTGAACTGCGCCTTGAATTCTTTTTCAAAAACTTCCTGGAAGATGTCCTTGAAGCGACCATCGTACTTTTTCAGGATGGTGTTTTTGGTGCTCATATAAAGCGGCCATTTTTTATCCAGGGCCTGGTTCATACACGAACGGGCAAATCCGTAAATCGATTCGTCGGTGTTGTACATGGCCAGGGCCACGCCATCGCCTTCAAAATCATAAACGTCGAACGATTGTGCTTGGCTACCATCTTCGGGCGTAAAGGTGATGGTGAGCTTGCCTTTCCCTTTGGTACGAAAATCGGTAGCCCTGTACTGATCACCAAAGGCATGGCGACCGATACAGATGGGTTGGGTCCATCCGGGCACCAAACGCGGAATGTTGTTGATGATGATGGGTTCCCTGAAAACGGTACCGCCCAGAATGTTGCGGATAGTCCCGTTGGGTGATTTCCACATCTTTTTCAAACCAAACTCTTCCACACGGGCTTCATCGGGTGTGATGGTGGCACATTTGATGCCTACCCCGTATTTCAAAATGGCATGGGCACTGTCGATGGTAATTTGATCGTTGGTTTCGTCACGTTTTTCGATACCCAGGTCGTAATACTTGATATCGATGTCCAAATAGGGCAGAATGAGTTTCTCTTTAATAAATGACCAGATTACACGGGTCATTTCATCGCCATCTAACTCAACTACCGGATTGATTACTTTGATTTTCTTCATTCGTTAGTATTTATTTTTGGTTTTGCAGTTTGATTAAATTGAGCGCCGAACCAGCCCTGAACCAGCCTATTTGCTGATCATTGTAGGTGTGGTTAACTGTAA
The DNA here is from genome assembly GCA_016938055.1 of Prolixibacteraceae bacterium. Lineage (GTDB taxonomy): Bacteria > Bacteroidota > Bacteroidia > Bacteroidales > Prolixibacteraceae > Roseimarinus. Next base: position 4,369 of record JAFGVJ010000124.1, on the reverse strand, counting down.
TGGTTTCTTTGGTATGATCGGCATGGACCACCTCTATATCGATGGGTTTTCCGGGAGCAAAGGCATCCAGGTTCAAAAAATTAAAGGTATCGTCCTCCCTTATTTTGTCGAAATCGGCTTCATTTTTGAAAGTAAGGGCCAGCATGCCTTGTTTCTTCAGGTTGGTTTCGTGGATGCGGGCAAAGGATTTTACCAGTATGGCTTTCACCCCCAAATGCCTTGGTTCCATGGCAGCATGCTCACGCGAGGAGCCTTCGCCATAATTGTGATCACCTACCACAATGCTGGGGAGTCCGGCTGCTTTATAGCTGCGCTGAATGGCAGGAACTTCGCCGGTTTGGCCAGTCAACTGACTTTTCACCTGATTGGTTTGATCGTTGAAAGCATTCACGGCGCCAATGAGGCAATTGTTCGAGATGTTATCGAGGTGGCCGCGGTAGCGTAACCAGGGACCGGCCATGGATATGTGGTCAGTGGTACATTTGCCTTTTGCTTTGATGAGCAGTTTTGCGCCAGTAATATTTTTTCCGTTCCAGGGCTCAAAAGGGGAGAGTAGTTGTAACCGTTCAGAATCGGGTTTGACAATCACTTCCACAGTTGAACCATCTTCCTGTGGTGCCAGGTAACCTGCATCTTTCACGTCGAAACCATTGGGGGGCAATTCCCATCCGGTAGGAGGATCGAGCTTCACCGCTTTCCCGTCTTCATTGAGAAGGGTATCGGTTATCGGGTTGAAAGTGAGATCACCAGCTATGGCCAGTGCAGTAACCAGTTCAGGCGATGCAACAAATGCGTAAGTATTCGGGTTGCCGTCGGCACGTTTGGCAAAATTGCGGTTGAAGGAGTGAACAATGGTGTTCTTTTCCCCTTTTTCTGCTCCGTCGCGGTGCCACTGGCCAATACAGGGACCACAGGCATTGGCAAAAACATTGCCGCCAATTTTTTCAAAAGTATCGATGAAGCCATCGCGCTCAATGGTAAAACGAACCTGTTCCGATCCGGGAGTGATGGTGTACATCGATTTGGCTTTGAGGTTTTTGTCAACAGCTTGTTTGGCCAGCGATGCTGCCCGCGAAATATCTTCGTACGAAGAATTGGTGCAGGAGCCAATGAGCCCCACTTCAATTTTGGTTGGCCATCCATTTTTCAAAGCTTCTTCCTTCATTTTGCTGATGGGTGTTGCCAGGTCGGGGGTGAAAGGGCCATTCAAATGAGGCTCCAGGGTGGAAAGGTCAATTTCAATGACCTGGTCGAAATATTTTTCAGGGTTGGTGTACACCTCCGGATCGCCATTTAAGTAGGAAGCAATTTGATCAGCAGCATCCACCACCTGCTGACGTCCGGTGGCAGCCAGGTAACGGCGCATCGAATCGTCGTAGCCAAAGGTGGAGGTGGTGGCACCAATCTCGGCACCCATGTTGCAAATGGTTCCTTTTCCCGTGCAGGAGAGCGCCTGTGCTCCTTCGCCAAAATATTCCACCACTGCTCCGGTTCCACCCTTCACGGTGAGGATACCGGCTACTTTCAGGATGATGTCTTTAGGAGCGGTCCAGCCATTGAGTTTTCCGCTAAGTTTTACCCCAATGAGTTTGGGCATTTTCAACTCCCAGGCCATGCCAGCCATCACATCAACGGCATCGGCACCACCTACACCAATGGCTATCATTCCCAAACCACCGGCATTGACGGTATGAGAGTCGGTTCCGATCATCATTCCGCCCGGGAAAGCATAGTTTTCGAGTACTACCTGGTGAATGATTCCGGCTCCGGGCTTCCAGAAACCGATCCCATATTTATTGGAAACTGATTCCAGAAAATTGTACACTTCGTTATTCTTATTCAGTGATTCCTGAAGATCCTTGTCGGCACCCAGGCGGGCCTGAATCAGGTGATCGGCATGTACAGTTGAAGGAACAGCCGCTTTTTTTCGACCGGCTTGCATAAACTGCAACAGAGCCATTTGGGCAGTTGCATCCTGCATCGCAACCCGGTCGGGGGCAAAATCAACGTAATCGGCACCACGTTGAAAGTCTTTCAATTCGGTTGTTTCGTACAAGTGTGCATACAAGATTTTTTCAGTAAGCGTAAGCGGCCGGTTTAAACGACTTTTTGCGGTATCAACTTTTTCCTTAAACCCTTTGTATACCTGAAGGATTAAATCGAGATCGAATAACATATGAATTAACTTTTTTGGTTTTTTAAAATTTTTAGAAATTCCACGATGAACTTACAGGAAGCACTATGATTTTCTTAACAAAAAGTGAACTTAAAAGTTTAGCTCACGGCATAAATTATTTATGTTAATAAAATAAAACGCATCCGCTTTTGATCAAATGGAAATTCCTGGTCCTCTTTCTAAATTTCATAAAATATATTTTTCAACATTTTTTTTAGTTTTTCATCATGGAAACAACCACCTAATTTTTCATGATTTCATCATTGGTTGAAGAATATTTCTCGAAGTCATTAATATAAGCTGCTGAAATACAGTATAAAAACTGAATAACTTCTGGTATTAATGCATTTACCCTTACTATGCTCCACCCTTTCTGTTCCCATGCAAAAATGTAGATTTCTAAATATATAATTTTTCATTCATTTTTTCCTTGTTTAGTGAAAGCTTGGCACAATTTTTTGAATTTTTTTGATTTTTGAAAGCACACACAGCTATTGTTGAAAATGGGATAAGGAAAATAAGTTTGGGAGCACAAAGCAAACATTTCGGTTAAAATGGTTTGAATGACTGTTTTTCTTTCTATCTTGAATCAATTTCGTCAAAAAATATATTTTCTGAAAGGACGAAAATTGGAACAAATTTAAGCATGAAACGTATGCGTTGGCTTTTTCTCTTGTTGTTGCTGAATGGTTTGTCTGTTGCCTCCATATCGCAGGTTCGCAACGGCTGGCGTTCGGTATATGATAAAGAAGGCAGGCTGTCAAGGATCAATTATTACGATAACGGTAAATTGGTCATCGATTCGAACCGCTACTACCAATATTACAATGAGAATACCCCAAAAGCTATCGTAAAGGGAGAGATCAATTCAACTGTTGGTTGTATCAACGGAACGGTTACTTTGTATGATCCTGCCGGGATGCTCACCAACTATGCGATCAACAGCGGCGGAAATAAAATTTATGACCTAACCTGTGATTATTACGGCAGTTGTTCATCGGTTTGGATCGATTTTTTTGATTCCGATTCCAAAAGTTGGAATGGAGTAGCATATGCCATTGCCAACAGTCAACTGACTCTGAAGGACCAGGAAAAAATGAAAGTGCTGGTTTATGATCCACCTGTTCCGATTGACCTGGAACAAGCTTTTGCCTGCAAATTATTGATTCCTGTGAAGAATAACAATGAAACCCAGGCGCTGGCTGTAGGGTGGAAAGATGAAAAAAACTGCCTGCTTTTTGAGATCAAAGGCGGACGGGAGTTTGCCATTACCAAATATGATAATGGACTCCAGACTTCAATTAGCAATGGATGGCAAGCTGTTGATTTTCCACATCATGAAACAAGCGAGATGGTTTTGAAGCGCAGTGGAAAAAATTTTACTTTCGAAATAAATGGTAGTATCCAATTCATTGTACCTGCCACTATGTTCAGGGGGAATCATTTTGCCCTTGTTTCGAGATCAGGGGGTGAAGCAAAGTTTAACGACTGGATTGTGCGCTATACACTTCCTGAGAATGATCCATTTTTTGACCGGCATTGGATCGGTAAGGCTACCGGTTTCTTTATTTCATCGGGTGGAAGGGTATTAACCACCCACGATGCGGTGATGGATGCCAAACAAGTCAGGGTGAAAGGAAAAATCAACGACGAGGAGTTTACCCTTCCTGCCAAAGTCATCAGGGTTGACGAGACAAACAACCTGGCTGTGCTACAGGTGAATAATCCCAACTTCAAAGCTTTTGAAATTTTGCCATTTGGCTATTCCAACCTTTCTCCTGTATCTGAATCAAAAATATACTGTATCGGATTTCCGAATGCCATTTCGGGAATTTACCAGGCTCCCGAAGTTTTTGAAGGGAAAACAATTTCAGGTACCATTGCAGCTACAGGCAATAATCAACTTGAGCTAGATTTCAGAAATGGGATGATCGGTGCGCCGGTTTTCGATATCGATTTTAATTTTATAGGTATTTGTAGCAACAAGGGTGTTGAATTAAAATATTCCGAAATAATTGATTTCCATCATAATTCCAGGCTTTTCATGGCTTATATGGGTCAAACGGAACGCAAAATTGATTCCCCGCTGAAGGGAAAAACTTACCAGGAAAAATACAAAGTGGGAGCTGAACTGGTGGTCATTGTTGAAGCCAATTATTTTGGCGGGAGCAATTTGGCCAATACCGACTAATG